>CAYGHY010000156.1:0-6706 GCA_964349435.1 uncultured Oscillospiraceae bacterium | reverse complement strand
CTTATCAAGCTTAACCAGATTCAGGACTCCGATGATCTATCCTGCCGAGCTACGGGGACTTATCAAGCTTAACCAGATTCAGGACTCCGATGATCTATCCTGCCGAGCTACGGTCGCATGTGTCAACGGAATATAATTTTACAATGATTGACCCGGTTTGTCAACCCCCCGCGACTGAATCACTCCCCGCAGACTGAATCACCGCGACTGAATCAAACCTGCGAAACTCCTTACATAACAGCGTGTTAATTCTCTAGGGGCAGATGCCGATAAACAAGTTGAAATATACTTTTTTGGAGGTTGTTATGAAACTTTACATATCAGAAAATGTATGGTCACAACAGAGCGGTGATAGTGGGGATAGCGGTGATAGCGGGGATAGCCCAGTAACCCATACAATAAAAAAAATATTCCTTTTGTTTTTTTTTACAGCAGCAGTTTTCCTCCTCACAGCAAATAACGCTTATGCTGTTATGAGTTTTACAGCCTTTACAGTCAGTCCGAACACCGATACGCAGGTGAGATTGGACTGGTCATCCGTTCCGGGGGCTCGTATGTATCAACTGTTTAGGAGGGATGGCTCAGGCTCAAATACTGCAGCAGCAAGTATTGATGTAAACACGGTACTTGAGCCGCTGACATATACGGATAAAGGTTTGAATGAAAGAACCACATATACCTACACAATAAGGGCGTTCTCCGATACCGGGCTTGTTAATCTGCTGGAGGAAAAGTCAGCGCCGGTAACTACCACGGAAATCATCAAGCCATATGGTGTTGGCGCCGTATTTGATATTAACGCCAGATCGGTTTTTCTTACCTGGAACGGATCTGCGCTTGCAACGGGAAGTGTTATAAACCGTACAGAAAACGGCGTTAAAACCTCCGCTGCCGTGACTTCAACGACCTCTGCAAGCATATCGGTAAATGGGCTGATTCCTGTACAGTTTACGGTGCAAACAACCGGAAACGGGCCGCTGGTATCGGTTGAGTCGGCGCCTGTCTATGTTACCCCCATAACCCCTCCAATTATATCACTAACCTCAAGCGGCGGTACCGCAACAATATCGTGGTCGGCTTTTCCTCAGGTTGGCCAGTTTCAGTTGGAGCGCTCCGGATGGGACGGAGCCAAATGGGATTCCTGGATCATTATCAACAGCTCAATTTCCGGACAGAGTGCGGTGGATATCCCATCAGCGGGCGGACAGTACCGTTACAGGCTTGGAGCAAAAATCGGGAGCAGCTATTCAGGCTACAGCAACCTGTCGGAAACAGCCGCCGGCCTTCCGGCGCCGACAGGTTTATCCCTCGCGATTATCAACACGGGTAGAATTGACCTTGCATGGGTAAACGGCGCTGGAAATACGGCGGGCATACAGGTGTTGAGAAAGCTGCCGGATGGCACTTATTCCCAGATTGCTCTGCTTTCCAGTTTATCGGCATCTTATTCTGATGTGATAACTGTAGCTGCGGGTGAAACATATACTTATCGGATTCGCTCATATGAATCTGCCTCCAATTATTCTTCCGCTGTGGAGACGAGCATCACTGCCACACTTCCGGCAGCTCCAACATCATTGCGCGCCAATGTTGCATCCTCTTCAGCCATTGTGTTGAAATGGACGGATAGCTCCCACAACGAAAGCGGTTTCAGCATAGAAAGAATGACTGATACAGGCACCTTTACCCCAATCCACACCGCTTCCCAGAACACAACAATCTACACAGACGGCGCTGTTTTTGCAGATTACACCTACATTTACAGGATCCGTGCATTTAATGCCCTAGGCAATTCCTCCTATTCAAATGAAGTGACAGTCAATGCATGGGATTTCATTGCGCCGTCCTCTCTCATCGTAATATCAGTATCGGCCGGCAGACTTGACCTTGCCTGGAGTTACACCGGCACTGCAAGCCACAACACCATCATAGAGCGCAAAACAGGGACGGACGGTAACTGGTCGGTTATTTACACTACAGCCCAGGGTACGCTAAGATACAGTGATACGGGTTTGTCGCCCAATACCAGATACTTTTACAGGGTTAGAAAATCCTTGGGGACAGGAGCCTCAGGCATTTCCTTTCCAAACGATGAAATAGGAAAGGGTGAATATACCCGTCTTGCAAGTCTTTCGCTTTCAGGCAGTGCGGCTCCCGGAAATACTATACATCTCACATGGTTGGGCAATAGCAGCAGTGCAGATGTGGTGGTTGAAAGGAGGATGCCGAGCGGTGGTTTCAGTGCATTAACGACTGTCGGTCCTTCGACCGCAGGATGGTATGATAATACCGGATTAGTCCCCAGCGCCTCCTATACGTACAGAATAAAAGCAAGAAACTCATTCAACGAATCAGTTTATTCAAATGAATTGACGGTGCAGAATCTTTATCTTGAAGCGCCGTCGAGTCTGGGGGTATCAGTCACTACCAATACCGCAATTGTACTTAATTGGACGGACAATTCAGCCGATGAGACAGGTTTTGAAATATGGAGATATATTCACGGTTCCGGCACATATACGCTATACGCATCTGTGGACAAAAATATTACAACCTACACAGACACCATGGTTCAGACTGGAGTGCAGTACTACTATACCGTGAGGGCATATGTTGCGTCGGGCAGTCTGTATTCGCCATTCTCCAACTCAGCTTCTATTGGCGCGGGGCTTATCAATCCACCGGCCAACCTGTATTATACCTACATTTCCAGTTCCCAGATACTGCTGAGATGGACCGATACTTCAGACAATGAAAACGGCTTCAGGGTAGAATGGAAAATCGGACATAATGGGGAATGGAGTATATATGCCTGGCTGGCTCACAATGTTACAGCCCACACAGTCTCCGGCCTCAATTCCTATACAAAATATTATTTCAGGGTACGTGCCTATAGCATTACGGGGAATGCGGATTCACTCAGCGACGAAATACTTGTTTCTACAGCGGTACCGGCAGCGCCATCAGGAGTGGCAGCCATAGCTTTGTCGGCTTCACAGGTGAAAATCACATGGAAGGATAATTCTGACAGTGAAGAAGGCTTCAGAATTTTGAAGAGGCCTGCAAATGCATATTACTTTGAACCTTCTGCCGAAGTGGGAAAGAATATAACCACTTATTGGGATAGCAACCTGACCGCAGGAATGAGATACTATTACAAAGTGATCTCATACAATGCAACAGGTTTGTCGGAAAGCAGCCAGGTGGAGGTAAAAACCAACACCAGAGCGACCTTTACCGACTTAAGCAGTGTAGCTTCATGGGCAAAGGATGCTATTGAGAACCTTGCCGGTATGGGCATCAGTAAAGGTTTTTATGGAACAACCCTGTATAAGCCGAATAATACAATGTCCAAAGCAGAGTTTACGGCTATGGTCGTCAGGGCGTTCAAGTTTGATACGGCTCCTATTGGAAAGCTTGCAGATGTTAAGTCTGATAAGTGGTATCACAGGGAAATTATGATTGCTGAGAATTTGGGCATTGTAACAGGTGATGCTGCGAACAAATTTTATCCGGAGGCTGCCATTGCAAGAGAAGAAATTGCTGTAATCCTGTTCAAGGCGCTGGAGGCTTCGGGAAAAGAGTATACAGGATATGATAATATGGCGCTGGGAAAATTTGCCGACAAAAATGCGATATCGCCCCATGCTGTGGCAAGCATGGCGACGCTGGTAGGAGAGGGCATCATAGAGGGCGTTTCGCGCAGTGCAATAGGGCCGAAACACACGGCGACAAGAGCTCAGGCTGCAGTGCTTTTATACAGGGCAATGAATAAGTGGGGTGTATAAAAGTTTTGAGGGTCGGTTTTCTTGAGGCATAGGATAATTTAAAATTCCCAAAAATTCCTATGCTGGGGTAGGAATAGTGAATTGGGTATCAGTTTATTGATATACAATGTTACATCAGTGGATCCTTCTACGATATACCCTAGTGAAAGTTCATTATGGACATAAGACTTATAAGCATGGAGGTCGTTACTGCACCGCTTGATTTCCAAGCATTGTATCAATATATAGTTGATGATTTGGTGCGGATAACAGGAGTTGAACCTGCACGGTCTCCCACTGGAACCTAAATCCAGCGCGTCTGCCAATTCCGCCATATCCGCATGCGGGTTTCAAAATGTCAGTCACGAATTCAGTCACGAATTTTGTTTTTTCACTGAGTCATTTGATATTTTCAATGTACAATTTATTATAGATGCGAATGCTTTTTGTGTCAAGTTGGAGATCTTTGTATTATGCTCTTCACATGACGTACAGGAACTTGCTTTTATTCGTATAGGAGCTGGCTGAGCTTGACGAAACCATCAAATCCATAATGCTTGAGATGGATTTTGTGGTCCTGACCATCCCCGGTATCGGCTTCCTTAACGGTGCAATGATGCTAGTATTGTTTTAACGGATTCCACGACAAGAGAATATTTGGGATTAGGTAGTGATTTAAAAAAAGAATTGGTAGAAATAAATTGGAACCTTTTAGATGAGCAAGATTATGAGAATCTGGAAAATCTATATTAGCATTGACTTCAATTTCATTTATTGCAGCAGCTCTCCGAGATTTCCCGGTTCTGTAACAGGCTGACTGCAGGTGTAGTTTTTGCATACATAAGCTGCAGCTTTGCCCTCAATGGTAGAATAGCTTAATACAAAAGGCAGCAGTGACCCAAGTTTTTCATAATCTTTATTGTAATTCAAGGATACATCAAAGGGTCTGAAGCCCTGCCTGAGCACATTTATCAGCTTGTCGGCGCCATTGTCCTTTCCCCCCGAGACGATGATTTCTGTACCTTCAGCTTCAAGCATTATTGCAGCACACAGCATGTGGCTGTATCCTGCAGGGTAAGCCTCGAGCCTGCCTGAAAAGGCTTTGATGATTTGCTGTGCTTTTTCTTCAAAGCCATGCATCCCAGTCAAACGTGACAGCCTGATTAAATTGTTGGCGGCTGCAGAATTAGCAGAGGGTGTTGCCCCGTCATAAGCCTCCTTCGGTCTGGTAATCAGCTGTTCGCTGTCGCTTCCATAAAGAAAAAAACCGCCGTTTTCATGATCCCAGAAAAGGTCAAGAAAGCTGCTGTTCAGCTTTATGGCATTCTGCAGGTGCCTAGGATCGTATGTTGTTTCATACAGCTCAAGCAGGCCCCAGATAAGAAAGGCATAGTCATCGGAATAGCCCGGTAATAGGGAGACACCATCCCGATAAACCGCGAGCAGGCGCCCGTTTTTATTTACCAGCCGTGTAAGGATAAACGCTGCCGCTTTTTCTGCTGCCCCGGTATACCGGCTATTACCAAGTACTCTCCCGCCAATTGCCAAAGCCGCTATCATCAATGCGTTCCAGGAGGTGAGTATTTTGTCATCCTTGAAGGGATGCACTCTCTTTTCACGGTGCTGGAAAAGTTTTTGACGGCAGGTTTCTGCAAATTCAAGGTCGCTGCCCGGAATACTGCCGTTTATTGTGTTGGGAATACTTCGAGCCTCGAAATTACCTTTTACTGTAATGTTAAAGAGCAGCACAAAGCGCTCGGCATCAGCCCCGCTGAGAATCTGTCTGATTTCATCGGGCGTCCAGGTGTAGAACAGACCTTCTTCGCCTTCAGAATCTGCATCCTCGGCGGAAAAGAAGCCTCCTTCAGGTGAGGTCATGTCACGCAAGACGTAGGTGAAGACTTCCTCGGCAATCTGTGAGTAAAGGCCGTTGCCTGTCGCCTGGTACGCTTCCAGATTGGCCATTGCCAGCAGCGCATTGTCGTACAGCATCTTTTCAAAATGAGGAATAAGCCAGGTTCTGTCAGTAGAATATCTGCAGAAGCCATAGCCGATATGGTCAAAGATTCCGCCGCGGCGCATAGAATCAAGAGTTTTTTCCGTCATTTTTAAAGCTGCCTTTTCACCCGTCAGCTTCCAGTAACGGAGCAGAAAGAATAATATGTGCGGAGAGGGGAATTTTGGTGCATGACCAAAGCCTCCGTGGATGCTGTCGAAGGCTTCCTTGAATTGTTCAAAGGCCATATCAGCAAGCTTTTTGTTATCTGCAGCGTCAGTGTGTTCCTCGTTTGTAGAAATGGCCGACAAAATGCTTTTGCTAGTTTCAAATACTTCGTCTCTGTTCTCCTTCCAAGCCTGTGAGGCTTTTCCCAATACGGTCATTATACCGGGCATCCCTGCTCGGGAATGCTTTGGAAAGTATGTGCCGGCAAAAAACGGTTTGGCATCAGGAGTCATAATGATTGTCAGTGGCCAGCCGCCATGTCCGGTAAGCGCCTGGCAAACGGACATGTATATGCTGTCAATGTCCGGCCGCTCCTCGCGGTCCACCTTGATGGGCACAAAACTGTCATTCAGAATAGCGGCTACCTCAATATCCTCAAAGCTCTCGCGTTCCATTACATGACACCAGTGACAAGTGCTATATCCACAACTGAGGAAGATAGGTTTGTCTTCACGTTTTGCCTTCTCAAATGCTTCTGGACCCCATGGGTACCAGTCAACTGGATTGTATGCATGCTGTAAAAGGTAAGGTGATTTTTCATTTATCAATCGATTTGCTTTATTGCCTTCATTGTTCATTTACAGCCTCCTATACATATTAAATGTCTAAAGTGATAGCATCTCCATTTCTATCAAAATATATTTTGTTAAAAATTGATTTGAGCATAGGAATTTATAAATCTCCTAAAAAATTCCTATGCTGGGGTTTGGAAAGG
>CAYGHY010000155.1:0-7086 GCA_964349435.1 uncultured Oscillospiraceae bacterium | reverse complement strand
AATATTTTTTTGTTATTGGGATATAATGTAAAATGATTTGACTAACAAAATATTGCCTTTTACCGGAGTACTAATGAAAAAAATTAATTTTATTATATTCATATTTCTGTTGTTATTCCCAACTGCGGCATCTGCACAATCCCTCAATATACCTAGTGATATCGCCTATATACTGGTTGATTCCAAAACAGGCCGGGTAATTGCAGAGCAAAACGCCGACCGAAAGCTGCGTCCTGCCAGCACTACCAAGATTATGACAGCTATTGTTGCGCTGGAAAACGGTAAGCTTGACCAGATGATGAACGTTTCTCAACAAGCCGTATTTGATATTGGCAATGGTGGGATGAATGTAGGCATTATGGCTGGCGAAGATGGTCTGTCCCTCGAAAATATGTTAAATGTTCTTTTAATAAAATCGGCCAATGAATCCGCTAACATTATTGCTGAAAACGTTGCACCCTCCCGGACCGAATTTGTGGAGCTGATGGGCAAAAAAGCACTGGAGCTGGGTGCTGTAGAGACAACTTTTATTAATCCCTGCGGCAACGATACTGAAAAAGAGTATGCCGGACATTTGACCACACCCCGGGATTTGGCGGTCATAGCTAGTTACGCCATGGCAATCCCGAAGTTCAGGGAGATTGTCGCAACGGAATATTACAGGAACATGCCGATTACGAACAAGCATGATGATTGGGGTATTTTACGCAACACCAATCAGTTCCTCTGGTATGATAATACCTACCCCTACACACGAGAGGGAACAAACCACAGGTTTACCGTAATAGGAATAAAAACCGGTTATACCACTGCCGCAGGAAATAACCTAGTAACCGCAGCTGTGGGCAAAGATGGTATGGAGCTAATATCTGTCGTCATGTATGTGACACAGCCCAACAAAATATATGGTTACTCCAAAGAGTTGCTAAGATACGGTTTTGAGCAATATTCACTACGGATGATATCTAAAGCCGGCCAACTCGTTTCCGCTGTGACAGTGGTAGATGCAAAGGAAGAGGGTGCGATCCTCGAACTGGTTACCGAATCGGATTTCAGCATTGCGCTGCCAGATATTATGAGCGTTGAGGATATTAAGACAAAAGTGAATGCAGCCCAACCGGTGAAGGCGCCCGTTCATAAAGGTAAGCTCCTGGGTTATGTAGAGTACAGTAACAATGGCGTGTTGCTGGGGAAAGTAAATATTGTCGCAGCAAACTCCATTGAGAGGTCACCTGACAGATCTGCCGGTAACAATAACCGGATGAATGGGCAGAAATCATCATTTTCATATGCGGTTCAAGGTATTTTGCTGCTTACATCCGGCTTCGTCATACTGAGAACTGTTTTACGCAGAGTCTCACGCAAGGTGAAAAAAAGAAAGTACAATCAGAAATATATTGATTAGTGCCGTGAAATGTCAAAAGAGCATGTATCGCCAAAATGTCGAGCTTTAAAGAGATTAATTCGAAAGATATTTCCCCACGAAGGGAAGCCTTACCGTATACGCCAGAATCTTGTTGCCCTTAGGCAGGCTCTTAATATCCTCAGCAGTTATGCCCTTCGCAATGATCATAAGCAGAAAATAAATGGCGCCACCGGCCGCAATGGCTATGCCGCCGCATATCAGGCCCTGCAGGAACATGGATTTCAGAAACCCTTCCGTCATATAGGTCAGGCCTTCAAAAATCAGCAAAACTAAAAGCCCCATGATGATTGATGCGCTCAGCGGCCTGTTGAACAGCCGCTTCATATTGAGTCTGATTCCGGTTAATTTTTTAATGGATCGGTAATTCATGTAACATGCAAAAATGTAACAGACCGCACTTCCAATCAGAGCGCCCTTAATATTTACAGACTTTACTGAAATCAAATTGTAGTTGATGAACAACTTCAGCACGAGTCCTATTACCAGATGTAATGTAGGTATATAGGTTTTACCCATGCCCTGAAGTATCGCCGTCTGAATAGAGACAACCGATATGAGTACCAGAGTCCATGAGCCCATCATCAGCAGATTCCATCCGTCTGGTGCTGTCGGAAAGAGGATATGTATTATGGGTTTTGCCAGCACGGCCATACCTGCCGCTGAAGGTATGGAAATCATAAGTATGGTTCTATAGCTCTTTGATATTCTGTGCCGGAGAAGTTCATTATCATTTCTTGCCGCGGCAGCCGAAACGGAAGGAATAATAGTTGTGGCAAGAGCAGTGGCTATGGTAACCGGTATGAATAATACTTTCAGATACTGTGTGGAAAATATGCCATAAAGAGCACTGGCCTCGGTAATACTGAAGCCGCTTGCTATCAACCGGGTTTTAGTGAAGCTCAGGTCGATGAGGTTAGCCGTATAAATGGCTATTGAACCCAAAGTAATGGGGATGGAATATTGAAATATTTTTTTGAGAATCATTTTAGTCGTATACTTGAGCTGCTCGCTTCGGACTGATTGTGTAATCTCCTTCAGAATAGCCGCCTTGTTTTTTATATAGGTTCCGCACAGATATAAAGCGCTTACCAGCGCACCCAGCGAGGTGCCGACCGTACCGCCGGCTGCGGCATATTTTACCGCTACCAGGTTAATCTCACTTTCAATCGTTATACCTTGGTTTAAAGCAAAGTTTGTACCATATCGGTACATAATCCATGCAAAAAAGATTGTGAAAGTAGTGTGAACCGCTTGCTCAATAATTTGAGAAATACTGGTGGGTATCATATTGGAGCGTCCCTGAAAATATCCCCGGAAGGTGCAGGAAACAGCAGTAAACAACATGGTCGGGGACAGCGCAAGAATCGTCATATAGGATTCAGGCCAGCCAACCATGCTGGACAACTGCTTTGCACACACTGCGGTCAGGATGCTTGTAAAGGCTCCGATAGAAATCAGCAAAGCAAAGGAAATCTTCAGAGTTTTATAGGACACATCGTACCGGATTGAGGCAATCTGTTCCGAGATCAGCTTGGATATGGCAACAGGTATACCGGCATTTGTTATCATAAATACCAGTATATAAATGGTATACCCTGCATTGTATATACCATTTCCCACATTGCCCAGAATGAGCGTCAAAACAGGCACATATAAAACACCAAGCAGCTTGTTGATTACACTGGCTGCGCTTAATATTGTAAAACCCCTTGCATTAGATTGTTTATCCACGTCTTTTCTTACTTTCTTTTATATATTTTTCTTCTTAATTCTCTGAAAGCAGTAGTACCATTTTCCACGCAGAAATAAACAAACGGGTTGAAAACGTAGTCCAGCATTCCGATGAACTCAGTAAATTTCCCCTGAAAGCCCACCTTGAATTTATACAAACCGTACAACGGGTTGCTTTCATCCACATTGCCCGGTACTCCCCTGAAATCATATATATCACAGCCTGATTCAATGGCCCACTGAATCATCTTCCACTGCAGTAAATAATTAGGCATCAGGTTCCGGTGCTCATTTATGCTGGCTCCGTAAAGATACCAGCATTTATTCCCATAAAGAATACCGATGGTCCCCGCAATAGGCTTTCCTTCATAACTGGCCATATATACCCTCAAATGTTCCGGTGCCAGACAGTCAAATACTTTCTCGTAATATTCCCTGCCTCTGACAACAAAGCTGTCCCGAATGCCCGTTTCGACAATCATCCTGTGAAATTCAGCCACATCATCTCTGGTTCCGACTTTGACTACGACACCTTTCCTTTCGGCCAGCCTGATATTGTATCGGACTTTATGGTGAAAGTTCCGCATGATTTCATCTTCTGACTTGCCCTTCAAATCCAGTCTGAATACAAACCTCGGCTGAATACCCTCATAATTCTTCAGGCCACGGCTCACTCTAAAACCCAGGTCTTTGACAATCTCTTCAAACCGGGTATCCTCTATCCCGATGTCCGGATCCATTTTCAAAACATAGCTTCTGTGTTTTTTGGCAAGCTGCCTGCACTTCTCAAGAAGCGCCTTCAGCGTTTGGGCATCATGGGTATCGCAAACCGGCCCCCTGGGTGAATACATCATTGTATATGGCAAAACCGGCAGCTTTCTGATTAAAAGGCTCATGGAGCCTTTGATCCGGCCGTTTTCATCCTCTGCCGTCACGATCTCGTTCTTCCAGAAGGACTTCACCCTCGCCCACTGCGGAGATTGCATGAAATGACCTTTGGGATTTGCCTGCAAAAACGCCTCGTATTTTGAATTGCCCAATGCTTCCACCTCTCAATAAATCATCAGTTCATTATTTTGCCATGTGTCAGAACTGCTTCCGCTATACTTTAATGAGTCGCTGCATTTTAACTCATTTAACAGCGCATTAATCCGGATACTTCCAGAATTTAATATAATGGCTTATGTGAGACTTGTACAAAAACAACACTCTCCTGAGTTTGTTGTCACCCTTCATAAATAGCGGATTAATCACTTTTCCCGCCTTAACCAGCTGTCTCATTTTTTCCAGATTGTCATAGCCTTTTACATACCTGAAAGCCACCTGCAGCGGGACAACTGTCCAAAGATTCTGTGCATTGGCTATTTCAGGCTTTTGTTCCTTATTGTATATATAATCTTCGACAACATATTTCGCCAGATTGTTGCCGGCGCCGGTAACATAGTAGTTGCTCCGCCCCTGCCGTAGATTGACCTCCAGTATTTTGAACTGTCCATCCCTCCGGTCATACTTTATATCAAACGTTGAATAGCCTGTGAAGCCTATGTTTTCAAGGAAACGTTTCAGCAGCTCTGACAACTGTGCATCGTACTCATTCACCAGCACGGCGGTGTTGCCCAAACCGTGGGGCGTATGTTCCTCCAGCATGACATGAGCCAGCGACATCAGCTTTACCTTTTTGTCCCGGCCGGAATAGCAGATCATCACTCTCAGCCGGGAATCGTCTCCGGGTATGAAGTCCTGTATTATCAGCCGGTCATCGTAGCCGGCTTCGTATATCCGGCTTATCACCCTTTTCAGCTCATCAGCTTCCTTTATTTTATACACTTTCTTCTGTGTCTCAAACTCATGCTCCCAGTACTTGATACCATTGGACGGCTTTACGATAACTGGAAAGCCGAAGGGAAGCACAAAGTCATCCTTCATGGAACTGTCGTATATGAATGTTCCGGGATAACTGATGCTGTGCTTGTCGCATATCTGATAGAATTTCAGCTTTGTCAGAAGGTTTTCCATCAGCTCTTCATCGACATAAGGCGTAATCATATTTTCACCAAGCCGCGCCCTGTTCTTTATAATCAGCTCCACATAATTATCCCCACAGCCCATCAGTATGATTTTTTTATCAGAATATTCAGCGGACAAATCATTGATGGTTTTAATAAAGACCTCCTGCCTGTCCATATCGGAGACAGCTCGAAAGTCTATTATCCTGCTGTTGCAGCTCGGCCCTTTGTTGTACTTGCCAATAACAACGGACTTTACGCCATACTCTTCATAAAAAGCCCTGGACATGCTGTATGTATTTATATCACTCCCCAGAAAAACAGGGACAAATTCCTTATCAACTATTTTCAAACCAGATAACCTCGCCGTTTATTTCCCTTAAAAGGGCAATTTTACGCATATGTCACGTTCATTTTAGTATATTGGCCGGTAAAGTTCAAGTTATTTCTCCTTTATGCATCACCAGCTCTAAAAGCGGATGCAGGCAACCCGTTTTTATTATACAAATTTGCACCCTCGGGATTATCAGCCCATGCATAGCGTACTGCGACAGGGTTTGCCACACAACCGCTCCATACAACTACTTTATTACCCTTTATCCTCATGGAATGATACACCGGACCTGAGCAAATCACATCCTCATGGTAATATCTTCCTAATAACAAACCTGAAGGGGAATCTCCTCTTCAAATCATGGTATAGGAATTTCTTGGGAGTTCTAAAAATTCTAGATGAATTAGGCGCGATTATCTGCAAGAGACACTGCTACCAGCGTTATAAAACTGAGCGGAACAGAAATAATGGCCGGGTTGTTAAAAGGTACGGGGGCAGTCACATTCACCAAATGATATACATTGTTGAACGTTTCCTGGGATAAAAGAATTAAACCCAGTGCGGAAATCAAACCAACCAATACCGATAAATAGCTCAGTTCCATCCGGAAGAACGGATGTATGTAGCGTTTCTTCAAGAACACCCGCATTTTCATTCAACTTCCAAAAGGAGGTTTCATCATTTTTTGATAGCTTATAATAATGAACCGTTCCACTTTTAGCATTTACCTGGAAATCCTTTTCCAATTTCCGGCCCTCATCTTGTATCTCCAGCTTCCCGTCTGCTACTAACCGAACTTTAATGGTGACAAACTCATGATAGGGCACCTCGCCGCCCTGATCCGGTTTTGTGGAGATTCCTCTGGAAAAAACAAGGAAAACAAGCACCAGAGAAAATATAATCAGCAGGGTGCCCTTTAAAAACTGGACATACGTGGTAGAGGTCATCCCGGCGGTCGCAACAATCGCTGTTACTACCAAGCCGACAATAAGAACGCCGGCCCAATGAGGAAGCCCCAGCAGCGGCGTAACAAGCGAACCCGCGCCGACCATTTGAGGAATCAGATAGAATATCGATACCAAAAGCGTGCTGATGGCCGATATCAGTTGTATGCCCTTTGAATTGAATTTTGCATCCAGTGCATCCGTAAAGGTATATTTGCCCATCCGCTTCATGGGTTCGGCCACGACAAACAACGCCACCACCCAACCGGCAAGATATCCTATGGAATAAAGAAATCCATCATATCCTGAAATCGCAATCATGCCGCAAATACCCAGAAACGAAGCTGCCGAAAGATAAAAGCTGCACGTTATGGGAGTCTCGTCGTGCTCCAGATGTATTATTTCCCTGAGGTCGCCGGCTCTTCGGGGTGTTGCCTGAAGCTTTGGCAACACAATCTTACTGCTTTCTCCAATGAAAGCAGTAAGTCCCGGCATGACATACTTTTCGTCTGACCGTTTGAACCACGCCAGTCCCATATCTCGCATAATACCACGGACAATCTTGACCGTCCCATATTCGGATTTTCTTCAATCAATCTTTTGATGAGTTCAATCTTCTCATCTGTTATTTCAGGTCTATTAAAT
>CAYGHY010000154.1:0-7193 GCA_964349435.1 uncultured Oscillospiraceae bacterium | reverse complement strand
GTTTACATTTGCGACTAATTTCGACATCACGGTTCTTAATCTTTTGAGCTTCATCAAGAATGACGACATCCCAGACGCGACGACGGGGAGGTGACTGAAAATGTTCCGTGCAATCGGAACGGAAGGTTTCATAACTCGTAAGGTAAATATGGGCTGGTGTTGCCCATTGCCATGTTCGCTCCGCTGTTATACCTCGAATGGTAGAGATGCGTAATTCTGGTGCCCAATGGTGGATTTCCTTGCGCCACTGACCGACTAGACTAGCAGGAACAATTAATAGACATGATTCAATATTACGTTGAAGAAAAAGAATTCGTAGGGCGCCTATTGCTTGTATCGTTTTTCCAAGCCCCATATCATCCGCAAGCAACAAAGCCTCTCTTGAAATCAGTGCTTTTATTCCTTCTATTTGATAATCGAACAATGATCCTGGCCATTCCAACGGGCCTATCTTTGATAGCAAAACATCAGTTGGTGGTTGAAGCAGATAAGCTAACCGCTTGGAAAGGGAGATTTCTGATTCTGCAGCATGATCTTTATCCTTAGCAGGTGGCAGATTTAGATCCTCTGGTGATAATTTTGTTGATTTTACGTTAGCAGGCGTGTCTTTCAGTAGGATACCTCGAAGTCCAACACTACCGCAAACACAATCATCAGGTTGTGAACAGTCAGCAATGAAATTAATGGGTGTATTTAAACTACATGAAAGACTTAGAAAAATAGGACTTGACAGAGCATTAACATCCATTATTGACAGGACTTTGGGAGTAGATGAAATCACCCCTGGAACAAACAGCTTTTGCGGGATGAAATCGCTGAGCTTAATCGGCCGCCGAAAAAAACCAAACCAGCGAGCTCTTGGGACATTTTCAATGGTGCGTTTTGCCCACCAAACCACATCTGCACTCATTATGTACCTTTATCCGAATGGACTTCCTTAAGTCCAATTAATGCTCTTTCGAATGGCTCTGTGAGTAAACCCTTTGTCGACAACGTATGCAAGAGTTTCAATTCAATCGAATCATCAGATGGTCTTTCAGGGTACCAAAAGAGATTCATAGGCCCTTCTCCTTCGATCCTATCTTGGATTTCGCTTGCCGAATAAGGTAGCGCTTTAATTGCCGGTGCAATTCTACAAACTGGAACAGACAATTGGATATCCTGACAAAATAGTTCACTGCCTACCTCTTCAGCGAGACAAAGAATTAGTCGCGGGATTCTCGGAGATAGAGAAAGGAGCGATGCAGTTATCTTTCTGATTGCATGACGTCGGATATCTACCTGTCGCCAGAGAAATGTGTGAGGGGTCTCTACACGGTTATACGTAAATTCAATCGGTTCTCCACGTGCATTGATAAGGAATAGTGCTGCCAGATATCCGGACGCATCCCCAATAGGCTGAATCTTGAGATATCCAGCTATCCCCAAATCGTTTAGTTCATCTTCGTCACGATAGGGTATAGGCATTTCAAGTAACCTCCTGAACGCTTAAGCGCGCTCTTCGTTGCGGTTATCCGATGCTTCTTCGGTTTCGACCTCTAACTCCTTATCCTCAGTATAATCTTGTTTAAGTTGTACAACTTCAATTTCCGGGCTGTAACCTTTATCAAGTCGTTTCAGATCCCATTCCGTAATCCAGCCTTTAACATACTGGCGCATTCGTGTAGTTGTCATGCTTTGTATGGTCGGCACCTGCGATGGGGTCCAGTCGTAAGCCTTGGCATGTATTTTACGTATCTTTTCATAAGTTTTATTTAAAGCTTCACTATCGGGTGATTTTAACCGGATCGCTTCGTTTTGAATAACCCGCATCCCTCGCTCAGCCTGACTAGCCAAAAGAAGGTCGCCCTCGGTTCCTTTCGCCCTCAACCGGCCTGGCACTTTTTCAAAGTCATCATTACCCTCCAAGATTATGCTCTGGAAATCTTCCGTAATAGCAAAGACGGTCGTTAGCCCTGTATAAATATCATCTTCAAGCTTGCCCATCCATCTTGCCAGTTCTGCATAAGATTTTGCTCTCTGCACAAGAGAGTATCGCCCGATCAATTCTGCTTCATCAATCAACAGAACCCATCCGGCATAACCAGCTGCAATAATTAAGCGTGAGGCAAATTTGAACGACTGCCAGGCAAGTTCTTTCACTGAGATACTATCAATTTTATACGTGACCGGCTCGCGACATGCCTTTAGGTATCTTTTTATTTCACCAGAACCGATCTTATCCCCTGACCAAAACCGGATAATGCGATTGCTGACTTCAGGATCGTTCGGCATTCGTTCATACAAGAAAAGTGTAGCAGCAAATCTTGCATTAAGGCCACTTTGCGTGTGAATCCATCTGTATAAATCAGCATAGGGTTGATTGTTAAAATGCAGGGCCGTAGCAATTTCCGTCATAGCGTTACCCCTTTTCCCCGGAACAAAAGCTGTACTCACAGCAGCACGATATAGCTTTGCCGGATCGAAAAGAGGAGTTTCTTTACTGATAACAATCTTGCTGCAAACAAAATTGTTATCCAAGGCAAGGTGCTTCAGGTATTCAAGAAGATGTGATTTTCCAGAGCCAAAATCGCCAGCTATCATCATCCCTTCATTTTTGCTCCCACTGACAACAGCTTGTTTGATATTTTCCAGTTGTCGTCGAAATTTATCTTCTATTTCTGGTTGATTACAGCCCAACGCAACCACAGCATCACGGTTTGGTACACCATTGCGTAAAGCTTCTATGGCACGGCGATTCCCCACTTGTTCGTCATAATTCATATGAGTACCTCCCATAACGTTCAGTATACCGAATCCGTTTAATTATTGGACAAGCGGACCAATGAGGCCAGTGGATTTTGCTTCCGCTTGTCTCGTACTTCATCCCAGATCCTTAACTTTAAAGCGTCATACCGGTTTAAACCCCGCCTGTCGTCATTCAGGAAATCTTTTGATGCAAGCACTACAAATAACATACCCTCCATTTCGTCAGTTCCATCTATGAATTGGCGAAGGACCTCATAGGCATCAAGTACAGCAGGGGCAGAATAGAAAAGACCATCATCCGGATTTTTCGATCTTGTTGAGGTGAGATAGCGCGTGATGTCGAGCACAACAACAAGGCCGCTTTTGCCGTTGATCCTCAGCCAATGGGAAAGAGAAAACAGCATATGCCGGGCATTGTGCCGGGCAATCTTTTGGAAAATTAAAGCTTCTCTTAATGTTGAGATCAACCGGAGCTCACCCCGTAGCCATTCTTTCACAGCATTGCTTAAAAAGGGAGATGGCCCTGCCGGATCAAGCTGATCAATACAGAGACGAATCATAGCAATTCTGAATTCCTGGCTCATTTCAAAATCATGAAATATTTCTTTTTCAAGCCAAGAACGCAGTTCTCTTCGCAAGAATTTTTCCTCACGTTTGTTGATCGCAGCAATATTTTCGAGGTCAAAATCTTCTCGGTGTATTGGCAATTCATAACCATTTTTCATAAGTGTCATCTTTACAAAGGAATGAGCCAATTCATCCCAATCGATCTGACGGGCCACCTCATGAAACAACTTATCAATCATGTGAATTCTTGTTGATATGGCATTAAGATTGACGACAAGATAGTCTTCGCTTTCTGAACATTGACGCAGTGGATCGATTATTCGGCTATATTCAATCTCTTCCATAGGGACAATAAATTTTACAGCCGCACCGCCACGCTTAACAAAATCGTGTAAATATTCTTTACAAATCGTGTCGAGCCACTCACTATATTTTAAGAACATGGCGTTTCCCTCCTAAGACTCTGAAAATGCAATACCGTAATATCTCATTTCTTTGCCTTCCTGTGTAATCACCCTGACGATGTTCGTTGTTAATTTTATAGCCGTACTCGCCGGGAAGCTTATCACGAAACCTTTTTTCGTCATCGCCACGCCACTCTGATCAAGAAGATAAATATCTCTACCAAACTCCTGCCGTGAATAGTCCTTGGTCTGTCCAGGAAGCAGTGTTAATAATCTATGAATATCCAACAGGGGTATAACAATTCCTTTGCCGATCTGATCCTTCCCGCGACTTTTTATCAGGAGTTCATACGCAGAAAACAAGCTTTCCATAAATGCCTCGGGTTTGAACCTGACGGGTTTATTTTGTAGAGACTTAAGATGAATCACAAGGGTTGATGGTCTTAAACGTTTTTCTTTTATCTTATCAATTTGAATTGCAAGCTCATTGGGAATGATGCGAATAAGAAAAGGGTAACAATATAATCTTTCGTCCTGTTCAAAGATGTTTACTCCGAGAGTTTTGGCCATCTCCAAAATTTCATCAGAAAAAGCCTTACTACCAATATAGTTTTCCGAATCGAAATTCCACCCATCCTTTGTATTTGAGAATTGTTGTTTCAGTGCAGCAATTGACTGCTCTGAAGAATCGATTGCCTTTTTTAATTCGCGGAGGCTGCCTGTTTTGATTGCACCACGAAACTTCTTTAAGGAACTGACGACCGCATTTGCAGCTTTTAATGATGCATCCACATCTGCTTCTGTTTTTGAAAGCGCCTTTTCAAGCCCATTTGTATAGATGTGTTCCATTTGCCCTCCTTTTTCAATTTCTTGACTATATATTAATCTAAGATTCTATTGATGTTTTAATAAGATATTCGTTTTGCATGCCTGAACCATAAGACTGTTGATTTTGTATGTCAATGAAATATAGGCTATAATATTTGAGGTGCGGTGTCAATGTTTGTCGGTCATGAATGGTGTTTATTATGGATCGAAGTCCTGTATTCTCATCGTGGTTAACAATCTGCGGACTTCATGACATTTTTCTCAAGTAGGTAAGAACTGGCATCCAGAGCGACTCAAGATTCCCGGAAACATGGGGGGGTACAGGCCACTTTTATTCTGAAATGGCATGTGAGTCCCCTTTGTGCTTAGAACGGGTTATACCATCTTTTTTGCTCTTGGGGTTTTGCCCCATATAACAGTCTTTCTCTGGATTTCTTTTTCGCCAAATCTTCTTCTGCTGGATCAACTCCGGAACGGAATGTCATGCTTTGCGCCCCTGCCGGCTTGGGCAGCAAAGATTGTCTTGCCGGTGTAACGGCCGTTGGTTGCACCGCGGGGGTGACGCTCGACTCAGGAGTGGATACGGCATCGGGGACTTGGAACGACTTAGCATCTCTGTTTTGCCCACTCAACGAAATAATACCTTTATAGAAATCGGCCTTTTCTTTAAGGTTAACAGCTTCTTTATAACCAATACCGCGAGCCTGCAACTCCGCGGCCCTACCAGAATGTTTCGCAGATGTTAATGCTTCGTCTATTTTACGCCCACCCAACTCGTAATTTTGCCCGGCTACTCTTTCAGCGAGGCCCTGAGTTCTCTCAAACTGGCCGCCCACGAAATTCTGTGTTGACTGTAGCCTTGTGTTAAGCCCACTCTCTCCCAGTTGCGCCCTGGCCATTGCCCCAGTGTTTGCTATATTCTGAACGTCCGCATTTCCCGCCACTGTCATGCCGGTTCTGGTGGTTGCTCCGGTTTCTTGCATCTCCAGCAGTCTGCGTTTTCGATAGTTCTCGTTATCCAGTGCCGTTTCTTTTTCTGCCGCCAAGTCTCTTCTGGCCCACATGGCCGATGGGGAACTCTGTGCGGACTGGATCTCACTGATCATCCTTCCAATGTCAATACTCATGGCTGTTCTCCTTATTCCTTAAGGTTATATCTATTATAACACACTTTACGACTTAAACTTATAAAAAGTTGCGGGCACAATAATATAATTGCTCTGCACCACACCAACTGCGTCACTGTCTAGGTGGTCCTGGTCCTGCCATGTGAATGATTTTGTTTCCGCCTCATCCGTGCTGTCCAGTTTCATAACGGCCACCCTGTCACCTACTTTGTAATCATAAGATACGCTTCCATCCAATTCCCAGCGTACAGAAAGGGCGATGACTCTTGAAACCACCAGACATGAGGCGGAATAGCCACTTTAGTCGCAAACCGTCGAAGTCAGGAGGATTGTAGCCGCGACAAGCCCCTTCCTGTTGTCCATTACGGGTTACCACCGTCGAATCAAGGTCAAGGGTGATAAGCTAACAAAGGGTACGGTAGGCTTGGTCAAATCATTTTGGCAAAATTGCCTTGACAAACAAGACGGTGTTTCTTACACTGCACCCCACAAAAAGGAATTTCTTACCAATTGTCATCTATGGCTGCAATTGCAAATAAGGAGATCGGATATATCGTCAATTGGCTGCACATTGCCGCCTTCTCGATCGGATTAGCCTTGCTGATTTTGGGTTGCAGCAGCAGCCATACGAATAACAACGATGATGTCACATTTGTTGCTGAGATTACCACCGACGAGCAGGACACTACCGTTCAACTGGTAAAACTAACCAACAACGGCACGGACACACCAATCGTCGACCTTTTGCATACTTTTAACATGGGCTATGGCGCGATGCCCTTTCTCGAAAATCGTGGCAGGGTTCCCTATACGCAATTTGATATGCCACCCAAATGCACGAGCAGCGATACGCTCGGACTCGATGATGCGTTGCCCTGCGTAGTGGCGCCATTACTGGCTCGACTCGACTTGGTTATCGGACAGTTTGGTCTTTCTCGAAATAATGTCGTGCTTACCGGAGTTTTTAATACGAATAATAACGAGAATCACACCCAAAGTTTAATAGACAAATTATCTGAGGTGGCGGACAAGTATGCAGAGAGTCTCAATTATATGTCCGATATTGTGTACACCGAGGAAGTCGAAAATTGAGGGACATCTGATATGGCCATAAAGAAGCTTACAACACTTTGTATTGTAGGTTTGGTGCTGTTTAGCCTTGCAACGAACGGTCTTTGCCTGGAAGCATACAACCACAATAAAACAACGAATACCAGCAAGCCTCGCTGGATGACATCCCTTAAGGATTCAGCGCGGCTCAATCAGCTCTCAATACCGGGAACACACGACTCGATAGCCTACACTTTTGGCGGTGATATTGCGTATGCTCAAAGTATGAATCTTGAGACTCAGTTGAATTCCGGTATCCGGTACTTGGATATACGGCTCAAGTGTAAAGACAAAGTCTTTGTGATTAAGGACGGCTTGTTTGGCTTTCATGGCATTGCCAATCAAAATATAACTTTTAATGCGATTCTCGATACGATTGGCAATTTTCTGAAAAATAATCCTAAGGAGG
>CAYGHY010000153.1:0-7208 GCA_964349435.1 uncultured Oscillospiraceae bacterium | reverse complement strand
CCTCCTGAATATGCAAGTACGACTTTTTCCTTCTGACTCATGTAAATTCCTCCAAACTATGCTAAAATGTTCACAAGTATTATTTTACTCAATTTATGTTGATTATACAATACTGTGCATAATTATGCAATAAATATTATAAATATTCAAAGGCGGATTTCGATGATAATTATGGGGATTGACCCTGGATTTGCAATTACAGGTTATGGTATAGTAAAATATGAGGGGAACAAATTTTCGCCACTGGAATACGGAATAGTGCAGACTATGGCTGCGACGCATTTTGCCAGGCGGCTTCTGGAGCTGGATGAAGGGCTGGCCGTAGTCATTGAAAAATATAAGCCTGAGGCGATTGCGGTGGAGGAATTGTTCTTTAACAAAAATATAAAGACAGCAATTATGGCTGCTCACGGTAGGGGAATAGCACTGGTTGCCGCCGTAAGATCAGGGGCTGAAGTTTTTGAGTATACGCCGCTGCAGGTCAAGCAGGCGGTAGTAGGTTATGGTAAAGCGGACAAGGCTCAGGTACAGCAGATGGTGAAGGTTATACTGAATCTGCCATGCATTCCGAAGCCTGATGATGCGGCGGATGCACTGGCTATTGCAGTGTGTCATGGGCATTCATACAGGCTGGGCGGACTGGGATTCAGGTGAGGAATAGCAGAATGACTAACACTGCATCAGAATAAAGATTTATAGTTGCGGTACTTATATGATTATTTGAATAGCGGAATAACACAAATTTTATAATGGAGGCTTGCGATGTATGCATACATAAAAGGAAAACTTGAGGTCAGAGGCGGCGACTACGTAATAATAGAAGCAGGTGGACTGGGGTACAGGGTATTTACTTCATTGTCCACTCTTGAAGCCGCAGGACAACTGGGGCAAGAATTCAAGGTGTTTACCTACCTGTATGTCAGAGAAGATGTGATGAGCCTGTACGGCTTTGCCACACAGGAGGAGCTTGGCATGTTCGAACTGCTGCTGACGGTTTCAGGTGTGGGACCAAAGGCAGCGCTGGCGTTGCTTTCAGCGATTTCGCCTTCCAAGTTCGGTCTGGCTATCATTATGGACGATGCAAAAACCCTTTCCAGGGCAAAGGGCATTGGGGCAAAAATGGCTCAGAGAATCATACTTGAACTAAAAGACAAAATAAAAAAGCAACAGCTTGAGCTGAACACTGGTGCCGGATATGAATATTCGGCTGTTTCAGGTGAAGCCACCAGATTGTCGGAAGCAGTGAATGCGCTGATGGTACTGGGCTATATGCATGCGGAGGCCAGTAAGGCTGTGGCTGCCGCATATTCGGAGGAGTTGGATTTGGAGACGATTATAAAGAATTCGCTCAAGAGCCTGATACGTTAACGGGATACAAGAGTTTACTGTGGATTATTTTGAACGGAGGATGAAATGCTGATGGACGAGGAGAGGCTTGTCGAGAAAAAAGCTGTTAGCGAAGATATTGATGAGACCAGTCTGCGGCCCAAAAGGTTTAGTGAGTATATCGGGCAGACAAAGGTCAAGGAAAACCTTTGTATATTCATTGAAGCTGCAAAAAGGCGCAAGGAAGCGTTGGATCATGTGCTGCTTTATGGGCCGCCAGGCCTAGGAAAGACCACTCTGGCAGGTATTATAGCCGCGGAGCTTGGGGTGAATCTGCGAATCACCTCCGGTCCTGTCATTGATAAACCTGGTGATCTGGCAGCTATACTGACAAATCTGGGCAGCTATGATGTGCTTTTTATTGATGAGATACACCGTCTTAACAGGACTGTTGAAGAGATACTCTATCCGGCCATGGAGGATTATGCGCTGGACATCATTATTGGGAAAGGACCAAGCGCCCGATCAATCAGGCTGGATATTCCAAAGTTTACGCTAATCGGGGCAACCACCAGAGCGGGGCTTCTGACCTCTCCGTTAAGGGACAGGTTTGGCGTTATAAACAGACTGGACATGTATAATAACGATGAACTGACACTTATAATAAAGCGTTCTGCGGGTATTCTGAACATTGAGATAGTAGAGGAAGGTGCAACGGAGATTGCCAGGCGGTCGAGGGGCACTCCAAGAATAGCCAACAGGCTGCTTAAAAGAGTGAGAGACTTTGCTCAGGTGAAGGCAGACGGAGTTATTGATGCCGGGGTAGCTGCCATGGCGCTCAGGGCGCTTGAAATTGATGCCATAGGGCTTGACAATACGGACAGGTACATGCTTCTATGCATAATTGAGAAATTCGGGGGAGGTCCGGTAGGACTCGATACCATCTCCGCTTGCATCGGCGAAGAAGCGGAAACTATAGAAGATGTTTATGAACCGTACCTTTTACAGCTTGGTTTCATAAACAAGACGCCCAGAGGAAGGATGACCACCAAACTGGCATATGAGCACCTGGGTATTAAGATGAAGGGCGACTGGTACGAACAGGAGGAGATTAAAGTCGAATGAATTTGTTAATGCATATATGTTGTGCACCCTGTTCTGTGATTCCGCTGGTGCATCTGCGGCAGGAGGGTATCGAGCCCGTCGGTTTGTTTTTCAACCCCAATATCCATCCTATTGAGGAATTTGAGAGGCGCAGAGTGAATGTAGTCAAATTTGCAGGCATCACAGGCCTGAATACGGAGTATTTCAGTGATTTCCTGCAGCCGGAGTGGGAAAGCTTCAGAGGAACGGATAACGCCAGATGCGCCATGTGCTACGCTGTAAGGCTTGAAAAAGCGGCGGAGCTTGCCGCCGCAGGGGGCTATGACGCTTTCACTACCACCCTTCTTGTCAGTCCGTACCAAAAACACGAGTTGATAAAACAGCTTGGTAAGAAATATGCCGCGCAATATGGCATCGACTTCTTTTACAGGGATTTCCGTCCGGGCTTCAGGCAAGGTCAGCAGGAGGCAAAGGTGCTGGGTCTTTACCTTCAAAAGTATTGCGGCTGCATCATATCGCAGCCAGGCAATCAGGGGTAATACCAAGGAGCCCTTTTTGCGCTGTGAACTGCCATTTTGACACATACATTTCTTAAGCCATTCTTTACCCTTATATTACATAATAGTTAAACTATTATTAATAACTAGGTAAATTGCTGCAATTTGTCGTAATATATTATGTAGAGGGATTTATGCCGCCCTTGTACAAAATGTTTTCTGCAATATATATAACAATAATATCACGGAGTGTCATTATGAAAAAAAATGCGGCGATTTTTCTATTCCTGGCTCTGCTGACCTTTTCGGCAGACAGCTCATATACATATGCGGCTAAAACACTATCCGGGGGTCAGAATGCAACAGGCTGGCTGACAAGCGATGCTGCCGGGAAAACCATTACGGTGCACAGTGCAGTTAAAACACAATACACCCCCAGGAATATTGAATATCGCAATAACGGCGACAGGGTGTATTTTACATTAAAGGATGTAGTGCTTACCGAGGGAGATGAGTTCCTTAGAGAGCTATACACCGGCACCTATGACGATACCGGGAAGAAATATACAGTGACCTTTTTGACAGGTCGATCGGACATTGGTAATGGAGTAATGACGATCAACGATCAATATCTTCAGTCTGTCGAAGTGGAAACCAATCAGGAGGAAGGTACTACCAGATTAACATTTAACGGGACAGACAGAAATTCATATTTTGCGTATACAAGAAATAACCCGGGCATCACTTACATTACTGTCTTAAAGCCCGAAGCACAGGCGCGGAAACTTGTAGTGATAGATGCAGGTCATGGCGGTAAAGACTCCGGGGCAGTTTTTAAAAATATGTTGGAGAAGGATCTGAATCTGGACATTGCAAAACGGCTTAATAGGCTGCTGGAGAAAAAAGGTGTCAAAACGTATATGCTTAGGGAAGATGACAGCAGTATAGCCAATTATGAGAGGGCATATATTGCCAACAAGCTGAATGCGAAGCTGTACCTGAGCATACATAACAATGCCACGAATAATAAAAACTTAAGAGGTACCATGACGCTATATTGTCCGTCCGATAACAACAGCGGCTTCAACGGAAGGGACTTTGCAAGCATTGTTCACCGGAATATGCTTGGCTCATTGAGGACAGTAGATAGAAAGACCAATGGGAGGTCCGATCTCATTGTGCTCAAAGCAACAGCTATGCCGGCGGTTATTTCCGAGGTGGCATATATGACCAACAGCTCAGACAGAAGCAACCTGCGGAGTGCGTCTTTCAGGCAAAAGGCGGCACAGGCATTGTACAACTCTGTGTTAAAGGCACTGGCGGAAGTGAAGTGAATAACCGGGTTCACTTCCCATGGTCTGCAACATAGCCGCAACACGGCTGAAACATGGTTGTAACAGGAACACGGCAGAACAGAATAATTCTATAAATATCTATAAAAAATGACAGTTGATTTTATGTATTCTACTAATTTTTTTTAATCTTATTATATGATAACATTACTCGTATACCCCAAAAATGAGATTGTGTTTTATTTGAAAACTGAATATGAAGATGCAATATGTTCTGGGAAATAATAAACACCCTTGATATTGTCCATAATTTACATAACAATGTATTTATTGTTATTAGGAGGACGATATGAAAAGGTTTATGGTTTTATTACCGGTAATACTGCTTTCGTTGTCGGTGGGCTGCACATCTCTGTTTTTTGGAAAGCCTTCGGCACAACTCTCCGGGTTGGCTGAAGAACAGGAAATGGTCAAAATACCGGAAAACGGGCAGATAAATAATTGCAAAAACTGTAACTCTGAAAAGGTTTCAAGGGAAGCTTCATCCGGAGTAACAGAGGGTGTATTAACTGAAGCCGGTGCTACAACCGCAACAGGAGTTACGGCACCGCCGACGGTTACAGAGGTATTGGATTCGGCGTCAGCTTCGTCCGCCACCTCCGAATCAGCAGGTTCGCATGCGGATAGTGACGCACCGCTGCCGGCGCAGGCAACTGATGATACGGGAACTGCAATTGCTGAAACTAGAATTCCTGTTACAGTATATTACCAGGATAGGGACGGATATTTGATACCAATGACCAGATGGATACAGATGCAGCAAGGAATTGCAAAAGCAGCGGTGAGCCTCAACGTAGACAGTGCGGTTGCCCGGGAGGAAGTGGCGTATTACGGTGTTTACCCGGTAATGCCGATGGGTACGGATATATTGGGAATTGACATAAAAGACGGTATTGCAACGATAGACTTTGACAGGCATTTGCTCAGCTATGGCAATGCTGCTTCAGAGAGAAATATTATAGCAGCAATTGTATATACGCTAACAGAGTTCAAGACCATTGGCAAGGTGCAGATTTTGATCAATGGTTATATGCAGGGCATCTTAAAGTATGGTACGAATATTTCTGGTGCTTTGGAAAGGAAAGACGTTATTATAAATAATGATGCTT
Organism: uncultured Oscillospiraceae bacterium; assembly: GCA_964349435.1. Taxonomy (GTDB): domain Bacteria; phylum Bacillota; class Clostridia; order Acetivibrionales; family DTU013; genus CAYGHY01. The sequence continues at coordinate 1,820 of CAYGHY010000153.1, read as the reverse complement.
CGTTGCAGGCAGTTGGCTCGGGTAAGGCAGATGTTTTTCTTTATAAAATGACCAATGAAGGCTTTACCTATTTGGTGCCGGTTTCTGTGACAGATTCAGCAATAACGCCGGAGAACATGGTAAAGCGGCTGCTTGGAATAAATGCCGAGGGTGGGTTGTATACCGAAATTCCGGATGGCGCTAAACTACTGGAGTGCCGCATAAACAATGATGTACTCACGTTGAATTTCAATAATAGTTTTTCTGACTATGTTGGAAACGAGAAAGATGAAGGCATTTTAAAACAGCTTGCATATACTTTAAGACAGGTTGAGGGTATTAGAAAGCTGAAGATACTTATTGAAGGCAGGAAATTGGAAATGTCCGAGGGCGCCGATATTTCTGCGGGGCTGGTGATACCGGCAACCATTAATGATGTAATTGACAGATAGACCGATTGGCAGGAAGCAGATCATCAAAGAAGGATACAGAGAAATTGGATATGGATACAAATATATCTGGGTCAAAGCGTATGAGTCTTATAGCAGCCACTAAAAACAAAGGTAAACTTGATGAAATTACCCAGTTGCTGGCACGGTTGCCATGCGACGTTATTTCTATGTCTGAGGTCGGTATAGAAGACGATATAGAAGAAAATGGAAGTACATTTGAAGAAAATGCGCTGATAAAGGCGAGGGCGGTCTGGAAAGTCACAGGCGGAACCGTGATTGCCGATGATTCGGGACTGGAAGCAGATTATCTGGACGGGGCGCCCGGTATTTATTCGGCCAGGTATGCCGGTGAGGGTGCAACGGATGCCGACAGGAACCGTAAGCTTCTTGATGCACTTGAAGGTGTTCCTGCGGACAAAAGAACCGGAAGGTTCATATGTGTAGTGGCGCTACTTTTCCCTGACGGCAGCAGCCTGACAGTGAGAGGTACATGCGAGGGGTACATTGCGGCTGAACCGGTTGGTAGTAATGGATTTGGATATGATCCGTTGTTTTACGTCCCTGAAATTGGATTAACAATAGCACAAATGGAAGCAAATACAAAAAATAGCATCAGTCATCGCGGAAATGCTCTGAGAAAAGCAGCGGAACACTTAGAGCAGGTTTGGAGTGACGGAGCAGACAACTAATACTACGGCGAAAACTTTAATAATATAATCATCATTCATGCGCCTTGCAGGAATAATCGTAACATCTCAACATGTTATTTCCGCAAGGATAATTCGGTAGTTTTCGCGGTAGTACTAAAGGCTACGACAGGTCTTGCGGGGGTTTTATGAAGATATTGGTTATAAGTGATACGCACGGGGATACATATAAAGCTGAGGAAGCCATAAGATCCAATAATGGAGTCAATTTGATTATCCATCTTGGCGACTATTTCAGGGATGCACAAAAGCTGTCCAATTTATTTCCCGGCATCCCGGTGGAATATATATACGGCAATAGTGATTTCATGATTGACAATGTGCCTGCGGAAAAAATGCTCGATGTGTGCGGCAAGAAGATTTTCATTACACATGGTCACAGGTATTCGGTAAAATGGGACTACGAAAAACTATTTAAAAAGGCTGAGGAACTGCATGCCGACTTGTTGTTGTTCGGGCATACACATGTGCCCGAAATTATCAGCAGAGGCAAATATTATGTGCTGAATCCGGGAAGCGCCAGCGACCCGAGGGATGATTCCGACGAGTCCTATGCTATTATAGAGATAGACAACGGGAAGGTTGCATCCAGAATATGCCATATTTAAGCATAGGAATTTATAAATCTCCTAACAGATTCCTATGCTGGGGTTTGGAAAGGGGACTCCCCTTTCCCGGTTTA
>CAYGHY010000152.1:0-7241 GCA_964349435.1 uncultured Oscillospiraceae bacterium | reverse complement strand
TGCGGTATGGACGGGACTCGAACCCGCGACCCCCTGCGTGACAGGCAGGGAAATGCATCTCTTTATTGCCTGTATATATGTGCTTTATGCGAGTTGGATTTCATTTCCCAAAGATAGTTCAAAGAGAGTGCTGTTTTTTCACCTCATTTTTACGCTCTTCTTCATGTTTTAGAAGAGCATTTTCTTGCTCGAGAGCACTGATTTTTTTACTCAACTCCTCGATCCTTTTTCTCTGAAGAGCGATAATTTTATCCTTGTCTTCCATCATTCAACTTGTTGGTTCCCGAATTCTTTTTGAAACTCCTCTTTCTTTCTTTCCGCATTAATCAAATCCAATAGACGATCTGTATCCTTTTCATTGAAAATCATACCTCGAATCTTATCATCGAGGGATTCATCAAAATACACAGGCGCCAGCTTTTTCAAATAGTCAGTACTTAATCCTACCCACATCGAATGGGAGGATTGAAGAGAATAGAATAGCCTTTTTCGATCCTCTAATGATAGAAGATTATAATCATCATACCCGAAGGAGCTCCCTACCCACCCTTGTGTCTTCCAAAAAAGCAGGTTGAAGTAATCCCATTTCTCAAATAATTCTTTCAATGTGATCCGGACTGAATGAGTATCATTAGAAAATGAATGATTGTCAAACATCCCAGCCAACTTTACCGCAAGTGGGTAGTTCTTAGATGATGATCTATTGAAGTTAAGAATGAACATATACTGTTTTATTCTGCGTCCACTAATATAATGGCTGTTTCATCGCAAATACTACACGACATCGGCACATCCTGCATCCCCTGCCGGGCGGGCAGCTTCTTTTTTTTGAATATCAAGGTCGCACCTTAATCTCTCATTCTCGGCGACTAGTTCCTCAATCCTCTTGTCTTTCTCTCTCAAGTAATCAGCAGCAGCAGGACTAATAACCATCTGCGGTTTTTCAATTCCAAAGAAATAAGATGGAGACACCCCAAGAGCTTCTGAAATAGAAACCAAAGTTTCTACTTTCGTTGAGTTATTGCGCATTAATTTATTCAAAGCCTGGTATGTTATTCCAGCCTTCTCTGCAAGCAACTTTAAGGAGATATTATTCTCCTTTGCGAGTATCTCTATTTTAGAGAGATCTATCATTTTAAATATTTTTAACGGTAAAAATAGAAACTATTAGTTGCTGAATAGAAACTTAAAGTATATCTTTACCGAATCAAAGTTTATAACACCCGATATTGAGGTGATATTAACTGAGACATACACTAAAAATGAGAGGGTGGTATCCCGGACGGCAATCTAAGATGGCCACCCTCTTTTCAATAACTATTAAAACAGAAAGGCTTACGCCATAACTATTAAAACTTGAACAAAGATGAGTAAAAAAAATCAGAAATCAAAGATTGTAAACCCTGATTTGGGTAAAATACCTTTGACAAGGTATTACGAAAATCTTCCGAACGCCACTCGAGCCATTATTGCGAAACCAAAAGATGACTTTTTGAACGAAATCGCAGAAATAACCGGAAGAAACCCTGAGACGGTAAGAACCTGGTGCCTCGGGATTAATACTCCTCCCCCTCACGTTCGTGAGAAGATCGCGAATCACATGAAATCGAAACCAGAAATCCTTTTCCCTGAAACAACATGATAAACAAAGAATTTTATATCACACCAAATGGTGGGATCATGATTCATGACGAGAAGGGAGTGCATGAGCTTACTCAGAAAGATCGTCAGTTTATATCAGAGATGATTATTCGTATTGGCGATTTCTATCCCGAAGCGCTCTCAGCGCTCTCGCGCGAATATGAATGTCGGCGCTTCAATGTGCCATACTATGAGTTCTCAATCGTTAGCCGGTTCATCCGCTGCAATTGGGGAAGGTACGACAGTATCATCGACATTGACCAGTTTGGATTTTTCAATTTCGAAGAGGTTGACTGCCCACTACGTGGATGTGGAGACTGCAAGCTTGACGGTGTTGTCTGCAGGCCCAAGTTCAACTCAAAACTTTCTGAGCGTGAACTGGAGGTGATGCAGTACTACTATTCGAACTTGAATGCTGAGCAGATATCTGACAAAATGTGCATTTCAGCTGAAACGGTTCGCACTCACAAGCGAAATGTATTCAAGAGAACGAACACCAAGTCTCTCGCGGAATTCTTCTTGTACGCGAAAAACAATCATCTATTCAACGATTAATCAACTTCAACGACAGCCCGGCAAAGCGTTGCCAGGGTGTTAAGCATATTCAAAATCCAACTCGCTTTAAACTAAACATTAACAGTTGTGGAAGACAGAATAATCGAAACAATAGTTGCAAAATCAATCGAGATCGGCGTAGTAAACACTCTCAACCAGCTGGGGCTTACATCCGAGGTGGTTACCGAAGCACAGGCCCGAAAAAAATATGGGCGACGATTGATTGATGAATGGCGCAAGAAAAGATGGATCGTTGGTTATCCGACGGGAAATCCCAAAAAGGCAAAGGTGTACTTCAAGAGAAGTGAATTAGAGACAGCAAGCAGAATGCTTGATATCAAGAACTCAGTACCAACAAGCAAAATTTTCGATCATGGTAAATAAATACTTCATCGTAGACATTCGGGACGGATCCGGAAACATTGTCCTTGGTGAGTATAAGGACAGGAAGACAGCAGAAGAAAGAGCAAAGGCCATTTCAAAGGAATGCGGTGAAGAGATCGCAGTTTGCAAGAAACTCAAATCAGTAAAACTATAACTATTAAAACAGACGGCAAGATGAAAACAATCAAAGCAATTTTCACACAGGAATTTCAGCCGACTCCAATGGGTCGAAGGTATTCATTCAACACAACCCTGGATGTTGAAGTAGGGGATCTTATCGAAAGCCCAGATTACAAGGGCAAGCTACTACAGGTGGTCACTATTGAGAACAATGTGTATCACTCATTTTCATACGGGACAGGAGAACTATTTACTGAAATGAAAGAGGAAAGAGGTTACGGCTCAATAAAAACGCTGAGTGATGAATCCTCTATCGTGACAGAGGTCCCAGAGCCGGAAGACGAAGGATTTTAAACTATTCATTATGAAAAAGCTTGAAGACATCCTTTTCGGCAAAACATCAGATATAGCCACAAAAGTGGTTGCTATCGCAGCACTGATCTATTTCGCATCGATCGCTATTAAAATAATCTTTTAAAACCATATAACAATCATGAGTACAGCAATCCAAGTAAAAGTAGAAGAGTTGAACAAGCTTGCCCCCATGGAGCTGGTGGAAAACTCAAAAGTTGAGCAGAAGTTCATTCAGATGTACAACAGCATCCATGGTACCGACATGGGTGTGCAAATGTACCATAAGGAGGTTTTCAACTTCCAGAAGATCCTGCAGGAAAACCCAGCACTTCAAGAGTGCAGCAAAATGTCATTGTACGGATGCTTCCTTGACATGGCAGTCAATGGCCTTTCATTGGATCCTACCGGTAGACCACACTGTTACATGTTGCCTCGTAAATCCAAAACTGGCCATAAAGATCAATATGGAAAGGATATCTACGAGAATCGCGCATCTGTCTCAGTTACCGGTTACGGTGAATTGGTAATGCGTATGCGAGCTGGCCAGATCAAGTACGCAGATAACCCGGTTGTGGTGTATGAGGGTGACACCTTTTCCATCAGCTTGGACCATGGCGTGAAGAAGATCACCTACTCCGCTGCCATCCCTCGCAAATCAAATAGAATCATAGGGGCTTTCATTCGTATTGTCCGCAATGATGGATCAGAAGACTACCAATGGCTCCTTGAAGGCGATATTGAGCGACTTGCAGGCTTCTCGGCACGATCAAACAGCTATTGGGACAGTAACTCAAGAAAGCGTGTTGAAGGCAAGGCTAACGCTCTCTACTCATCCAATGGTGGTCAGATCGACCCTGGTTTTCTTGAGAACAAGATGATCAAGCACGCTTTTGATGCTTACCCGAAGGTCCGTATTGGAAAGTTCACCCAGATGCAGTCAGTGGAAGATCCTGAGCCGGTAATTGATTACGGCGTTGAAGAAACTGAAGCTACGGTAGTTGACAATGGTTTTGACGGTCCAGAAGACAATCAGCCAGAGGTTACTCAACCGGTTGTATCACAATCAGACGAGGAGGAAGGGTTCTGATCCTTCCCTCCTTCTCCAATCATTTATAACTATTAAACTACAAACCAATCATGACAACAGAAACAGTCCAAACAGCCAATCTTCCTATAAAAGTCGAAGAATTTACAAGCATCATTCAGTCAGCTCCTGGTATGCTTTCGAAAAATCAGTCTTCCGTTGCTCGTTGCAATGACGCAGGTAAAACACTTCTTGATACAATTGAGGCGAACGGAGAGATCAACGATGATGAACTCGATGCCAAGGTGGCTGACTTCATCAGCAAAACGAAGATCACGCTCAATAACATGAACAAACGCCGTTCACCTCTAACTCAACTTCTCACCCGAATTGCAAAAGAGTTTACGACGCTCGAAAATGATATCAACCCGACCAACAAGGATGCGGTTGCATTCAAATTACAGTCATTCCGCGACAAGTATGCCGCTAAGAAGCTGGAAGAGCAAAAGGCCCGGGAAGAAGCAGAAAGGAAGCGCCAGGCAGCAGAGACGGAGAAGAGCGAATATCGCGCAGACCTCACCCTCTCAATGCAAAAGCATTATTCTTCCTACTTCGAGGAGAAAGCAGTTGAACTTGACAATCTCTTTGCCGGCCTCAATCTCTCCAACTTCGATGAGAATGCACAGAAGATCACAGATTACTCAACCAGTTATGACGCGAAGGAACACTTCAAATCCTTTCGTGACACGTTCCGATTTGTCTACCTCGATCAGGAGTCTATTACCTCAATCAAGAATGAAGTGGCCCGCCCATTGATGGCCCAATTCACGCAGAAATTCCGTGATGATATCCAGACAATGAAAGATGATCTGGTTATCCGGCTGCCATCAAAACGCAAGGATCTCGAGCGAATTGCAGAATTAAGAAAGCAAGATGCTGAAGCTGCTGCAAGAGCTGAAGCTGCTGCAAGAGAACGCCAGGCAGAAGAAGAGAAGAAGCGTGAAGAAGATCGTAGAAAGCGTGAGCAGGATGAAAAGTTGCGACTTGAAGCCCAGGCCGCCCAGGCGGAGATCTTCAACTCATTCAATCAGACCGCAGCTGCGGCCCCGACGTTCATTTCAAAAGCAAAGATCTCAAAGAAGATCACAGTGCACAATGCCAAGGGTTTCTTGGAATTGTATCAGATGTGGTTCATCGGTGAAGGCGCATCTCTCCCTATTGCAGAGCTTGAAAAAATTCATAAGAAGATGATCACGTTCTGTGAGAAGAAAGCGAATAAGGATCAAGAGTTCATTGATTCTGCTTTCGTTGAGTATGTTGACGACGTAAAAGCAAAGTGACATGGCAGCCGATTACAACAAACAAAAGGTCTTTCTATCCACCAGGATTGATTTTGGAATGTACCGCGAACATCCCAAGTCGGTACAACAGATTATTGATTCAGGTGAAAGAGGATTGAACTGGGTTAAATGGCTCATGGAGCGCTCCTGGAACTTCAAACCAGCGCAAGAGGTAACAGACTACATCGCAGAAAAAGAACTCGAATATGGATCCGTATTACAGTCGTAACGAAGTAAGCAACTCGGACTTGACAGAATTGAAGAATCTCCTTTATCCCCGTACACAGTATGGGGATAAGGAGAAAGCCTTCAAGTTCGGATCACTTATCGATGCGATGATCACTGAGCCGGGAAAGGTTGATTTCTACCAGTTAAAGGTTGGGGATGTACAGTATCTAGAAGAAGACTTCCGGCTTGCAACCGAAATGAGGAAATCCCTTTTAATGGAATCCCGTAAGGATCGGTTCTTGGCGAATGTTCTCAAGCTTTCCGACACGCAGAAGGTCAGCATCAGGCGGGGGCAGGTATTCGATTATTGTGGCTTTGAATTCACTCTTGACACCCGATGCAAATGGGACTGGTTTCTTAACGCGATGGGGTTCGGTGGCGATCTAAAAAGCACAGCCGCAGCATCGCAAAAAGAGTTCGAGGATGCCGTGGATTTCTTCGACTGGGACCGTTCAAGAGCCTGGTACATGGATATCGTTGGGAGTGATCGTGACTTCATCTATGCCATCTCAAAAAAGAATTGCAAGATCTTCAAATATTTTATTCAACGCGGGGATGCCACCTATGAACGTGGGAAAGAGAAATACCTCGACCTGGCATTCAAGTATTGGCAATTAATAGCATAAGAAAATGAACCTAAACATCGCACCACAAGAGCAGATCCTGGATGAGTTGAGAATGATCGATGCTTACCTGAATATCACCTGCAGTGAACAAATCGAAGAAGTAGCCCAGAGAGGCAATGACCTTGCAGTACACATTGCAAGATCCGGGAAGCTTCTCGCAGATGCGAAGTACCACCTGAATCACAAGATGAAGGATGAAGTATTCGACGTCCTAAAACAGGCAGGGAAAGAATCGAGAACATCCACTACCGCTATCAATCAAATCATCAAATCACTATGCAAAGAGGAACAGTACATGGTGGACTGGAGCGAGAGAGTAAACAGGACGGCCACCCATCAACTTGACTGGTGCCGCACATTGATCAGTAAGGCAAAGGAGGAAATGAAATACTCAAGTAATTATCAAAATCAAGGATTCTAGAAATGGGAACAACAAGCACCACAGAGAAAGCAAGATTCAAATCAGTACCAGAAATGCTTACTGATGCCAGGTTTAAGAGAAACCTGCAAGGAGTAATAAGAGATTTCAATGGCAGAATACCTCACGACCATCAAATAAAGAGGCATCCATTCCAAAGGCTCGAAGATGCTGGTAAGTGGAATGCCGATGGGCTGATCAAGGTGTACACTGAATACTACATTGACAAGAGCGTGCACCACCCTACTGCGGTAAGGGAGTTTGTCTTCGCCATCATTTCAAGAGCTGCAAGAATGACAATCATCCAGTACAATAAATCACCTAATGTTTAATTCAAAATTTCAAAATCATGTTCACAAAAAAACTCAAAAGAAGGATTCAATCCCTGGAAGCACAAGTAAGGGGATTATCAGACGAAAACCAGCAACTGCAGGTTACTGCAAACGAAGCAAAGCTTCAGGCGGACTCACTGCGCAAAGCAGTAGAGATGTATCAGCAAATGGTACCGGAGAGAGATGAAAGAGGACGGTTCGTAAAAAAGGAGGCGATCT
>CAYGHY010000151.1:0-7264 GCA_964349435.1 uncultured Oscillospiraceae bacterium | reverse complement strand
ATTTCTCTCCTATCATTATCAGGCATGTAGCCCGTGCAAGTTTTTACAAAGCAAATAGTGGATCACTGCCCGCAACACTTCTTATATTTTTTACCGCTGCCGCACGGACATTGGTCGTTGCGTCCTACCTTGTTCTCATTCCTTCTAGCCGGCTGTTGCGGCAATAAATCGGGTTCAAAATCTTCCTCGTCGAATTTCCCGGGGAACATTCTGACAAACCGGTTCAACCTTATTTGATAATTATCCATCAGATTAGCAAATCTCTTAACATCCAATGCTTTTGCAAAAAAATCCCCCTTTATAGAATAAAGCTCGGGATATTTGGATTTTAATCGTATAATCTCTCTTCTTAAGGAGTCGATATTGACAAGCATATCCATTTCAAAGGCGAATCCTTCATATTCACAATCAAAACAATCCTTTTCACCACATTTGTGAAGCTCAAATTCAAACATATGCGAAAAGAAAACACTAAAAGAAATGTCGGATTTGAGTTTTTCGAGCTGTGTCAAACGAACCCCGTCCTTTTGAATCTCAGCGTGCATTCTTTGTATTTCCGGATCTCCGGGCAAAAGCTCAAAGGCTGCGTTTATAGCAGCTGCGGACGCCTCAAAAATCTCATAATTTTGGAGGTCTTTTGCAAGCGTTGCAAGAAACCACGCCACATTCCCTTTTTGATCCTCATTCCTGACTGCAAATTCCTTCATTTTCTCAAGGTCCCTGTAAAGCTCATCATTGTCGGCAGAACGAATATCTGCCATAATGATGCGGTAGTACAGCTCAAGGGATTCCCAGCCCTTCCTTTTACCGACGCTTATGCCCTCCAGTGCAATCTTCTTTGTCTCCTCAAAGTCACCGGCCCTCATATGACATTTGATGAGTCCGATCCACAGCGATATGTTGTCTTCATCAAGCAGAATGGCGGAGCGGTATTTGTCCATTGCCTTTTTATGCCAGCCGCGTCTTAGGTAGGCGTCGGCCAATTTAGCCGCAAAGCTTGCATTACCAGGTTCTTTTGCTACCAGTTCCTCGAATACCTGCAGCGCCTTTCCGCTGTTGTCGTTTTCCAGATAAGCATCTCCCAGAAGGCTGTTCACTATATAGAAGTCCCGGTATACTCCGGTGACATTCTCAAGCAGTCCCACCGCACGTCCCGATTCTCCTGCTTCCAGCGCTTCCTTCGCCGAATCATAAAAGCTTTTCACAATATCGGGCATTAAATCCATGATGTCGTACTGTTTTCTGGTATTCGAGTCAGTGAGGACTTCATAAGCTTCCCGGATCTTCATGAATTCATCGGGGTATCTGTCTGGAGGATACTTTCTTACTTTATAAAAATATGCCTTTTTTATTTCCTGTGCGGAAGCCTCCCCCGAAATGTCAAGAATTGAATAATAATCCTTCATGCCATCTTTCCCCTCTTTACATTCTCCGAAAATACAAATCGCATATGATGTTTCTCCGCACATTCCAGCAAATATTTCATTATAAAAGAGGATATCTCCTCGGGAGAATACTCCTTTCCTCCCATACGGAGCCTAGTCTTGCTGCCCATAAGACGCTTTACTTCCATAACCGTGTCCTCAGGCCTCAATAAGAGCTGTTCTCTTGCCTGTATTCCAACAACTATCTCTCCATCATCCGAAATGCCCAATACAGAAGGTGTTATAAAATCGCCTGCGTGATTTGGTATTACATAGGGCTTCCCATCTTTCAATACAGCAATTTCCGAAGTCGACGTACCAAAGTCTATCCCCGCTAGCCTACCCATAGTCTTCAGTCCCTCCCACTCTTATTGACTACATCCTCAGCTTTCCGCAAAACCATTGACTTAAAAATGTAGCCGCATTTCAAGACGTCAACAATTATATTGTCGGATATACCATCACAGTATCTCACTTCCTTGACTGCATTAAGTCCCGGATCATATATTGTATTCTCGCCTTCAATACGTACAACGCCGATGGATAAAAGTATCTTTGAGATAACGCTCCACAATAGATTCATTTGCTTTATACGGCTGTAGTCGTCATTTCTGCAAGAATACCTGTACATATCCTCAACAGTATCCAGTACGGCAATAAAACCTTTAACAAGAGAAGCCTTTTCATCCTCGGCGGCTTCAAGTTTTCCCCTTGTCACGGCTTCTTTCTTATTTCTTTCCCTGCTCTCGTCTAGCATGGAGTATATTTCTTCTATTTGCGTGCATATTTTGTTTTGCTCGATACCGAACCGTTTTTGGAGTGAATTGAAGAGATCCAAGGTTATAGCCACATCATTTCGCGACTGTATAAAATCTTCGTCAACTTCAAAAAAATCAAATTTTTGCAGTTCTTTCTCAAAATCCACTTTTTTACCTCCATCCAAGTGCCTTCTCCAACACATTCTAACACAAAATATAGGCGATAATAAATAGGGAATAAATATTTTCTGCCTGACATAGGTAACAAAAATGTGATGCAAACACTCTGCCTGGTTTATCAATCAACAGGGTAGCCTTATCACAGGTTAAACACACATGAGAAAAGGATTGACTATGCTGCAGCCTCAACAACTGTTATAATAGCACCATATCTATGCCTGCTACAACAATAGAATTGTAAGATGGTGAAATGGAGTGAAGGAGCATGAACAATCGGGAATGCGTAAAAACAATTATGAACTATGAGGCCTTTGACAGACTTCCGGTGGTGCATTTCGGTTACTGGAACGAAACGCTTGAAAAATGGCGGCTGGAGTGTCACATCACTGAGGAGGAACAGAAAGGCTGCTATGATGGATCTGAGTGTGACAAAATTATTGCAGAAAAACTTGGTTTTGATTTCAACTGGTTCAATGTCTTCATGCCAAAATCAGGTATGGGAATAATATATCCGGCATTTGAACCCAAATTGATTGAAGAACTGCCAAACGGCTTAAAAAAATATCTCAATCATGAGGGCGTTATGGTTCTTCAGCGTGACGGCGCTGTTTCCATACCGGCTGAGGTGGATCACCTGCTCAAGGATCGTAAAAGCTGGGAAGAGCATTTTCTGCCCCGTCTACAGTATTCGGAAAATTTGATTGATTTTTCACTTCTGGCGAAGCATAAAAAGGAAAATGAAAGCCGCCAGGATCCTTTAGGCATCTATTGCGGAAGTCTTTTCGGAACCATGCGGAATTGGTTGGGCCTGGAAGGCGTCAGTTACTTGTATGCGGATGACGAGGACTTGTATGACGAAATCATCAATTCAACAGCCGACCTGAATTACCGCATTACCGAGAAAATCCTTGAAAGCGGTGTTGCATTTGATTTCGGCCATTTCTGGGAGGATATATGTTTTGTAAACGGTCCCCTTATAACACCGTCCGTTTTTAAAGAGAAGATCGGACCACACTATAAAAGATTCTCAGAGCTGTTGAAGAGGTATGGTATTGATATCGTATCACTGGACTGCGACGGGCTGATTGACGCCTTGATACCCACCTGGCTGGAAAATGGTGTCAATACCATGTTCCCCATTGAGGTTGGCACCTGGAACGCCAGTATTAAGCCATGGCGGGAAAAATACGGCCGACAGATCCGCGGGGTTGGCGGCATGAACAAGAATGTATTCGCCCAGGATTATGCTGCTATAGATCTGGAAATTGAACGCCTGCGTCCTATGGTCGAACTGGGTGGCTTTATCCCGTGTCCGGATCACCGGATTCCTCCCACGGCAAAATGGGAAAACGTTCAGTATTACTGCGACAGACTGAGGCAATTGCGTTTCTGATTGAACGCCCTTTTCCCGCCGGTCATCATGAATTAAGCACACATTCTTAGCTTCCTTATACCTCGCCTTTTATCCTGTAATGTTGTTCTGCCCACAACCTGTGAATATGATTTGTTTTAAGAAATATGGTTGTTAAAATATGGACACTCAAGTATAATATCTCTGTTGGTAATAAATAATGCTATTGCTTAAATGATGAGTTTTGACATTCCAGACAGGAGAGTTATCATGGAAAATAACATATATGACGTAGCAATAATAGGCTGCGGCACAGCAGGTATTTTTGCCGGCTTTGAGTTGTCGAAGATTGCACCGGCGTTGAATGTGGTTATGATAGAACAGGGTAACGATATATATGGCAGGAAATGTCCTACCATTGAGAACAGAAATGTATACTGTATGAAATGTAAATCCTGCAGCATAATGAACGGCTTTGGCGGCGCTGGTGCATATTCCGACGGCAAGTTCAATTTTACCACTCATTTTGGGGGTTGGCTGGGTGAATACTTGCCGGAGGCCGAAGTTATGCAGTTATTTGAATATGTCGACACTATAAATTTACATTTCGGCGCCACCGACAAACGTTTCAGTACAAGAAGCGAAGAAGCGGTCAGGATAGAAAAAAAGGCGCTGCAAAATGACCTTCACTTACTGCATGCAGTTGTGAAGCATTTAGGCACCGAAAACAACCTGAAAATATTGATGCTTCTTTTCGAACATCTCAGAGAACGTCTGGAGATTAGGTGTAACACCGAGGTGCAACAGATTATTCCCATGAATGGCATTTATATGCTGCAACTCGCCAATGGCAAAAGCATACAATGCCGCTACCTTATAAACGCTCCGGGAAGATCAGGTGCCGAGTGGTTTTCACGGCAGTGCAAGGAACTCAAGCTGGATTTGATAAACAACCAGGTGGATATCGGCGTGCGCGTAGAGCTTCCTGCAAGAGTTTTTGAGCATATCACAAATGTGGTATACGAGTCAAAGCTCTTGTACAGAACCAAGCAGTATGGAGATGTCGTGCGCACCTTCTGCATGAATCCTTATGGGCATGTTGTTTCAGAAAATGTGGATGGAATTATCACCGTGAACGGCCATAGCTATTCAGATCCTAAGTTGAGGAGCGATAATACCAACTTCGCCCTGTTAGTTAGCAACAAATTTACCCAGCCCTTCAACGAACCCTACCAGTACGGCAAACGGATTGCTTCCCTTTCAAACATGCTCGGGGGCGGTGTGCTTGTTCAGAGGTTCGGCGATCTGGTGAAAGGCATAAGGACAAACGAACACAGAATGAGTCAGAGTTTCACCACCCCCACGCTAAAAGCAACTCCCGGCGACCTTAGTCTTGTACTGACCAAGAGGCATCTGGACAACATTATCGAAATGATTTATGCCCTGGATAAGATAGCTCCCGGCACTGCCAACTATGACTCCCTCCTCTATGGTGTGGAGGTTAAATTCTACAGTTCCAGGCTTGAGCTTACAAAAGAGCTTGAAACCGAGCTTCCAAACATGTTTGCAATCGGAGACGGCGCAGGTATCACTAGGGGTCTGTCCCAGGCCAGCGCAAGCGGCGTTTATGTGGCACGGGTGATTCAGGGAAGAGCCGTAAAACATGGCTGAATGTAAGGCATATTGTGAGCAAACAAACCGCCTGGCTGAATGTAAGGCATATTGTGAGCAAACAAGCGGCCTGACCTAAGGACGGTTTCCTATACAGCCTTTTTAGGCTCTGGCAGCTTCACATATTTCATTATAAGAATAGTGAATATGACTGTTATTATAAATTCCGGCAACAAATATGTTCCATTGTATAGAATGGAATAGAGCAGCGGCGATTGTCCTTCAGGAGCATAGCTGGCATATGCGACCACCCCCGAGAAAACATGGCTTACAAAACGCCCTGAAATTCCGACAAATACTCCTCCCAGTAAACCAGCCGCAGTCTTTCTGAAGAATCCCGCTAAACCGAGCAATCCAAAAGCAATGGGATAATCAAAGAGGATTGAGACCGGATGGACTGAATAAACACCCCCGATGATAAAATCCAGTATGCCAAAAACAATCCCTGCGAATATCCCCTTTTTCCCACCCCATCTGTAGGCAAAAATAAACAATGGCACCATTGAACCTGCTGTTATGGAGCCGCCCATCGGCATTTTAAAAATCCGGATAAATTCCCCGAGTATGACGGCCAAACCTATCATCATACTGCCTTCAACCAGCATCCATGTGTTCTGTTTTTTCATAGCTAACCTCCAAAATTTTCTACTGGGTCTAGAAATCCTCCAATCGGATTGTATACTGATACTACAGCGAAATAACCATAGATTCATCGGCAGTTATTCGCCTTTCAGAAATACCGCAGATGCTTCAACGCATTATTTCCGAAAGGTTAAGCTTAAATATTTCTCTGTAGTACTAATCTGCGCATATTATATAAGTGAAAAAACTTGACATGCCAAATCTTTTCTACATTATAAATAGAACAGCAAGATTACACAGGTGCTCCGCTCGTCGCATCGGCAATACAAAGCCCTCCAATCTGAAACAGACTGAAGGGCACTAACAGCACAATCCACAAGTATACTCCCTCCGCCAGCATTATCCGTCTCAGGTTTGATGGGTCGGAACGTCGCAGTCCCCTCTCAGCCGGATTCATCCAGCTCCCCAGATTTATTAATAATTAACCTGCAAAAAATCACGTTAATATATTTTTGCAGATATAATTTTCATTTAAACTCATCGCAGCGATTTTCATACCTTAGTTTGCAGTTTAGCTGCGATACGTTATAGGTATAGCATAATACGCAATATACCTTCTGTCAATCCATTTTTCCAATTTTTATCTTGTCTCCGTGCTTTTCAATTAACAACATAAGCGGATAGCCTAATCCGTAGCAGGCTATCGCCTCACCAAGTGCCACAAATCCCATTGTAATCAAAAGGGGCGCATTGACCGAGAGCTTCAATACGAAGGCCACTGCCACTGCATTGATGATCACAGGTGGCAGCGGCGCAAGATATTTCACCGGCATTTTACGTGTAAGATAAGCGGCCAGCAATGTTGCCAGACTACCTAAGATTATGTCATATGGGCCGGCTCCGACAAAAATATTTGCGACAAAGCAGCCCACAAATAGTCCCGGCACCGCAGCCGGCGTGAAAAATGCAAGCACTGTCAGTGTTTCAGCAACCCTTACCTGTATTTGTCCGGAACCTCCCGGTATGGCGATGGTCAATGCTGCGTACATGGCTGCGATGACTGCCGCCTCAACCAAATATCTGATTCTGTTCATTTCATGCACCCTTTCCCTAACCACCCGCCGCTAGCCTGCTTTTCCTGGCTGCTGCAAATCACGCCGCCGCAATCCCCGCAAAGACAAACAAAAAGGGCGCACCCGCCCCTGTAAATCACTCATCTACCGCTTAACCCAAGTCCAGGCGGTACACCCGTAGTTTTGTTTACAGACAGGATGGTTTCGAACTGTCTTATATAATTA
>CAYGHY010000150.1:0-7307 GCA_964349435.1 uncultured Oscillospiraceae bacterium | reverse complement strand
CCTGCGTCATAACAATCTCCTGTTGTTTTATCGCTGACTTTAATCAGGAAGAGAGGCTTTTGTAAAGACTAAATTGATAAGATTTTAAGCGCCAAGGCGAAGCCATTGTTGTTTTTATTGATGTCCCTGGCGCGATTCGAACGCGCAGCACACGGATTAGGAATGTATCTCACAGACATAATAGGGAATGATAAGTATTACCAGCTATGATTTTCTCAGCATAACCAAATCATCATCCATGTGTTGACGGATGCAGTCCAGTCTGGGTGAGGCTATCAAAAGGCTTTGCGAGGTTGTCCGTTTCAGGCGAAATGGAAACAGACTAGTGCTGTCCAACATATCAGAGAGTCTGGCAGACACATCCGTCTTTGCATGCAGGACGGATTCAATCAAATAGGCGATAAGCTTTACATCATCAATCGATAAAGACAACCCCTGAGAATAGATGCCCTTTGTTTTGGTTTCCTGCAATACACCCCAGGCGATAAAAGATCTCAGAATGTAACGTACTCTTCTGAAGACTGATTCCCGTTCGCCGTATTGTTCACAGATACGGCGCTGAATTTGTTCCGCGGTTATGGTTTCCTGAAGCCTCAGAAGCCGTCCCGTTTGGCGTGCAACAGCACCCCAGAAGGGATAAGTTGCCATGAGCGTTGCCCAATGAATTGCCAGACGGTCTCCTTCCTTTTTTATGCGGAGCAATTCCAATCCTGTCTTCTTCAAGTCGGCAAGTTCTTTGGGGCAGGATAACCAGACATTCATTAAAATTGTTACCGTTTTGGAAAGAGATCCCCGAACGGATGGATCGGATGTTGGAAAGCTGATTGCTAAGGCTTCCGACAAATTTTGTTTTGCCATAACCTTGGGAATCTCTGCCTGCGCAAGATGAGCCGCCCTTTCCAACCATTCCAGGCGCACAATCCTGTCAATGCCAATCTGTTGTTGTCTGCTTTCAGGTTTCATAACACCACCCGCTCTATTTGAACTAGGGGCACAATCAGTTCTTCTATGGATATTCCACCATGGCTGACGAGACATTTCTTTTCATGAACAAACGCCTTTCGTGACGGCGCCAACAATGGCAGATAATCATTCGGCAACCCGATAGGTTCCCATTCCAGCGCGGCAGGAAAGTGCTCCTTCATCTTGCCACGAAGCGTTGCGTCAGAATAGATACGGACGCGTTCACCGCGTAAATCCGCCATAGCACCTTCGGATGGACGACCGCAACCTTCCGCCTCAATGTTACCGTGATCAGATGTCAGGTAAACATGGAAGTCCTGGTCAAGAAGAATATCGAGGATCTTACTCAGATATGGCTGTTTAGCCCACTGGTCCACTTGATTGTGCATCCCGGCGGCACCCAGTTCCATTCCGTGCATGATCTTATCAATCTTATCCACAACCAGGCCGACAATCCGCACCTTTGGATGAGAAATTGAATCGGATACGAGCTCTAAACTGCCGCCGCCCAAGCCCTTGATGTAGACGATTTCGTTCGGCGTAAGGCCCTGATCCACCCAAAACTGAGACCAGAGAGCAGGTTCTTTGTCTGTAGTCTGAATACTGCCAGGGAAAAAGACGGGCGCCCTACCGGCGAAAACAGCTTGACGCGAAACGGATGTCAGAGATGGTATCCAGGCAAATACAGATTGCTCCCGAAATCGGAAAGCGGGCTGTCGCGAGGAAAGCGCGTTGCGAACAACCAACCATTGATCCATGGCTAGGCCATCCACCACGATCAGTGCGATCTTCGCTTTTCTATCATCACCCAACTGACGCGAAAGAAACCGTGGCAGGTGATGCAGCATGACGGGCGGCGACGGTGGCAGATTGACAAGTCCAGCATAACGTTTGAGGAGCCAGTTAGTAAAACCGGCATCCACTTCCAACAGTAAGCCCTGAACATACTCATTCGTATCCCCGGCAATGGTAGTATCGGATGGCTCATTCATAAGAAACAGCAACTCAGACCATCCACGGGCAAAGTGAAACCAGTCCGTATGCTTTGCATCAGAAGCCGGAATAGATTTCTGTAAACTCGCAACGAGCTTTACAAGACGGCGGGATTTATCCTCGGCTGGTGCGGTTTGAATACCGATACTCATCCAAGTTTTGGATAAAGCATTTGCGGAGTCATGAGATATGGGGTGTAAAAAACCTTCAACAAAAAGATTGTCGACATAAACGCGGATATCATCATGGTCGAAGGGTAAATTGACGGGGCCTTTAATAGACATGATGCCATATGAATCCTTGTTTTCATGAACACCAGCGGACGATTTGGCCGTCTCATGGTTCAGGAAAGCTGGCCAGCGTTCTTGCAGAAACGCAAAAAAAGACTCTCTATCAGTTAGCAACGACTCAATAGGCCAGTCGCTGAAAAGAGAACGCTGACGCAGCAACTGGATCAATCTCTCGTCGAGTAATTTGGGGATACGTTGGTTGCAATAATGACGACGAAGAAGCATGTGCAACAAGTCTTTAGGTTGCCGGATCAGTTCCGGCGCTATCTCAAAGACATGACGCAGAACAAACTCTTTAGTGGCATTATCACCCAACTGGCCGGGAGCATGTCTTTTCTGCGCTTCATACAAGGCATCGAGATCGCCCCGATCTAAAACGGTTACAACCGGATAACTGAGATTTGGAAAGATTTCACCCAGACTAAATGCCAGCCTTCGGCCAGTATGAAGCAGATCATAGGGCAAGGTCCCGAGATCGCTGGTTTGAATACGCAGTACGACAACCAGGTCTGTCTGCTCTCCTGTGTCCCAGCGGGATCGGAATTGCGATTCGTAGGCATAGCGGAAAGCGATGTGATCTTCGAACGGAATTAGTTCAAATCCACGCTCGCGGATACCTGCCAGAATACCTTCTTCGAGCAAAAGTCCGTCCGGATCGGCCACAAGAGTAAGCCTTGAGACTTTCGGGGTAAACTCTTTCAGGATTTTATCTCGCCAGCTATCCATTATCTATTCCAAAGCTTGTTTCTTCCATGGAACATCCTCAACTTGACCTATCCAGTGCTGTTTAAGTCTATTGCTATAAGTTCCAGTATAACCACAGATAGCAAGAAGTCCCATCTCTAAATACCAAAGCCCCAAATTCCACGTCTCAGAATAGACAGTACCAAGTTGCCCCCGCTTTTTATGCTCAGGATGAACCAGAGAATTTCTTATTTCCGTCAACGCATGAGGTGCATCGAGCCAATTCATCTGACCTTTACAAGCCAGTTTTTGTAATTCGGGAGACTCGGTAGTAATATCTAAGGGGATATTAAGAGAAGAGAATAGCAATCGGAGTTTATCTGATGCCCAAAGACTTTTAAAACCGTCTACTGTTACAAGTCGTCTATCCTTGACTGCGAATTCATATGACAAACGTTCTAATGCCGCTTGAGCTAAAATAATGCCTGCATCAATCCCCCGTGATGAGTTGTTCGCATTCAAATACCAGTAAATGACTTCATGTATGGCGTCACGCCAATCATCATTTATCCATTTTTTCATGAAGCCAGGAAACAGTGCAGCTATCTGAAAACCATTATGTTGATCAAACCAAGATAGGGGTTGATGCCAAGGCTCCCTTGGTGATGACCAATACTCCCAAACACGGCTACCAGATGCATCGAATCCAGCAGCACAAATGGGCTCACACCAACCACCCTTGGCGAAGGAAAGAAAAAAGCGGAGTGCATATAAACATGCGCGCGCATCACTTCCAGAAATTGGACTATCATCGGACCGCTGGATGCTGCCAATATGCGTTAATCGATAGCCTCCTTCCTCTTTTAAAAACTTGATACTCTCATCTGTCGAACGCAGTGATTTCAGTTCGATCTTCCATTCTTCACTAGATAAATCTATATGCTGAATGGCATGCATCGTTGATTCGTTTTCTTCAATGGTATGTCTGGTTCCGATAAGATCCACGAAATTAAATAAGTGAAATACAATCCGCTTCATCTGTGTTAATTCATCGCCAATCCCAATTATCGGTTCTGTCTGAGGGCACCATTTTAGGTTAAATTCTTGAATAGTGGCGTCACCACCGCTACTTAACCTGAAACCTTTTATTGGGCGACTGTTAATAGAAAAAGACGATATCGGTTTTTGACCGATCATTGACCCCATTGCGTCTTGGATGGGAACACCTTTAAAATAACCATAAGCTCGAATATTTGCCCGAGGTAAAAGCTCAAGACGGACCTCGCCTTTGCCCGAATATTTATTGCCGTCAATACATATTTCCGCGTTGTTTTGATGAATTATAAAACTAGATTTATCGGCAGCGAAATCAAATATAGGTTCTAATCTTTGAATATCTGTGCTCACCGGAAAATTCACTCCTCCCCTGTACGGGTAAGCGCCTGATCATACCACATTAATAGTTTCGGGTCTTCCTGAAGGACGTTTTCTGGTATGCGCTGGGCGACAGTGATGATTGTGCGGTAGTCGCGGTTCTGCCAACAGTATTTGAAACCGGTGCGGACAGCTTCCAGGCGGATGACCTTCATCTTCTTGCCCTTGGGCACCGGCATCAGCTTAGGCTCAAGACCGGGAATGAAACCTTCCTGTGATTCGGGTTTGGCTGGTTTGTATCCAGCCGGTAGGTATTCCCAGAACTCTTTCATGAGCGACCTTTCACGCAGCTTTTCCAGATCGCTGGCCTTGTTTGGATCGGGTATATACCAGCGATCTTTCCCCTTGTTACGGAGGCTCTGATCATCTTTAGGCAGCTTGCGCAATTCCTTGAAGTTGGTAGACAGGTAACTATGAATCTGGTTCGGCACTTCGCCCTTACCATCGTAACGCAGAAAGTTCTGTTCCAGCAGTTCTGCTAACTCCAGCGGTTTTTCATACTTTTGCCATCCGCCAAGTTCCTTAATGAACAGCGGATGAATGTCCTGAAACGTTTGCGGTTTGTCTTTGAGTAGTTGGCGCAGCCATGCAATTGCAGAGGATTCGTCAGAGACAAAGAGCGACATTTGTTCCATGCCTCCTGCGATTAGCTTCTTCGTGTCGTATTCGGCTACTTGGTCGGGCAGGAAGTACATGCCATCACGATAGGAAAATAGCTGGGTCAGCCCTTCCTGAAATTCGGCGCTGTTAATGGGGACAGGATAGCCTTTACGGACATAATAGGCAACCATCTGGTCATATAGGATTCGCGGATCGCGTTCGATAACAGCGATCAGATGCTTGCTGGCTCCGCGCTTGACGATGGGAAGGTATTTTAAATGCGTACGCACGAAATCCCACACACCTTCCGCACTTTGCACCTCTTTCTGAAAGCGTTCCTCGAATCCACCGTTCGGTTTATAAGCAGATATGACCAAATCCTGTTTGACGGATGTGGTGTTATTTACAGCATTAAAGCTGCCTTGTTTCTTGTCTAGTGTTGACACGTTGGCTACAATAAAGCCCGCCTCTGAAAGTGCAGTCTGAATACTGTTCCACACGGCGGCTTTGGTATTTGAAAACTCGACAGTCATCCATCGCCCTGGCTTTAGAACACGGTACGCTTCCTTAAAACACTTAGCCATTAGAAGTCGATACTCATTACTTCCTTTCCTTTGAGTCCTGTTTTCGATAGCCTCTTCTTTATTGTTAGTTCTTACTCTAAGCCAAGCTTCCCACAGAAAATTGAGTTCCGAGTACATGATATTGGATCCAAATGGCGGATCAATAAAAAGGTAATCAACGCAATCGTTTTCCAAGGATGGCAGGCATGAAAGTGATCCGGTCTGAATAATATTGCCACCTTTTGTTAGCATTCTAAGAACACTAGACATTCTTTCAATATGATCACCAAGAACCTTTGTTACAGGAATTTCTTTGATAAGAGATGGCACATACAAAGTGCCATTCATCGGACCACCTCCAGCACCAAGGCTGCCGCCTTGGGAGCGAAAACGATACTGCCGACTTAGCACAACCGCTGATGATGTGAGATTAATAAGAAGACGACTATCTAACTTTGATTCATGGGCAAGGGCACAATACATGGCCAAATTATGGAGGGTTCTCTTCGTATAGAATTCACTTGCCACCTTTATACCTAAACCCCTTGGGTCGGCTGTTTTGTCGCCATCAGGCAATAGGTCTTGTGGGTACCAATATGGCGTGCCAACCTTGTCTATCTTATTAAGAATGTCCAAGTCGTTCTTATCAGGTTTTTTTGTATACGTGCGCCCTGATATTTTATAGTGGATCAAAGTCGGCACTTGCTTGGCAGTCTTACTCACTTCACCCGTAAGATCATTAAGATAGGATACTAATGCTCTCTCCAGTCCCCGCTTTCCAACTTTTGACCCACAACTACCACAGTAGAAGTCATCGTTTACTTGCCAGGTGTCTTTGTTGACAGCAACTTCCCAAAAAATAATGTCGGCGGCGCAATCAGGACAGATGAAGACGTCTGACCAGACTGTATAGTTAATTTTCCCCCTGGTCTTGCCGTCCTTGTGGAGTGTCTCATACATCCAGCCGCATTCATCTTCGACCTCCCTCAAAATGCGATTAGCTTCGCGTTCAAAGGTATTCACATCCGCGGGAGTGTTGTAGTTGTAGCCAATGAAGGTGGCAACGGGCGATAGATCGTTTAGCACCGCCCGTCGAGCACCAAGCTTGGAAAACGGCTTCCAAGTCGCCTTCCCGTCCTCATCGGTCTCCCGTTGAGCAATGGTACCATTCTTGTCCACCTTGTAACCCAGCGACTCGACAACCAACTTATCGCCGCACATTTGGGTCGCAACACCGGTCATACCCGTTCCGCAAAAGCCATCGAATACGACATCGTCCGGTTCGGTATAATGCAGTACGTACCGCATGATGGCCTTGTACGGTACCTTGGTGTGGTAGGAATGAGCGAGGTAAATCGGGTCGTTTTTCCCCTCACTGACATCCGCAGCGAACGGTTCCCGGCTATATGGCTTACTCGGATCGTATAGCGTGCCATAGTGTTTGATAAAATCGGCAATAAACGGGTTAGGACATGCGGTATAATACGGCGGATCGGACAGCGCCAGGATGTCCTCATCCTCACCGATAGGAAAGCCCTCAATCTTGCGGAACTCTGGGTCGTTCAACTTCTCTCGCAGAATGCCAAGAAAATGCTTCCGCCGCTCCTCGTCGTTTGGGAAAGACATGCCAAGACATTCCACCGGGGAGTCATCCGCCACAAATTCTTCTTCAAAGAGCATCCCGGAACCGGCTTTACCCGGAACCATCTTGGATGCGAATATTTCTTTCTCCTGACTTCGACACTTTCCGGGTAAATAATGAATAATAACAGCTTAGTAA
>CAYGHY010000149.1:0-7361 GCA_964349435.1 uncultured Oscillospiraceae bacterium | reverse complement strand
GATTATAATTTATTAATATACATGTATAAAGAACAGGAGTTAAGACGTATGAAAAATAAGTCAGCCAATTTTCTGGCCAGAAAAATTTATGAACAAGTTCGTGATAATATCAGTGAGGAAGTTCTGCTAAAACAACCGGGGGAATTTCTAGAAACCGAAGTACAGTATTCCGTTAAATTTGGTGTTAGCCGTGCTACTGTAAGAAAAGCTGTTGATGACCTGATTAAATCAGGGAGAGTTAAAAGAATGCCTGGTAAGGGATTATTGGTTGCTGAAGAAGCGAAGAAATCTGTAAATGTTAAGTTTCTTATATCGTTACCCTTCGTGGTCGGTGACGGTTATTTCTTTAATGTGACCATGGGATGTTTGCATAAAGCCAACGACTTAGGATACGATTACAAAATATTGAATTGCAGCTCCCCTTATGAACGGCTGCAAAAATTTATGGCAGAACCTCTTTCAGAGTATGGCGCTATAATATTGACTATATACGAAACACATGAGGATGCAACAATTCTTTCTCTCGTCAAGAATTCAGGCATACCATATATACTGATAGATAATTATCCTGAAGGCACACAGGAACCCGTTGTAATCAATGACGATTTTACCGGCGGATACATGATGGCTGAATACTTACTTAACAATGGACATTCAAATATTTTGTATATATCATCTACCAGAGCAGTGCATACCGTATCAGAGCGGGAGAGAGGTTATTGCCAGGCAATGCTGGACTATGGAATTATTCCCGAGAGCAATGATATTATTCGCATTAATGACCCAGGAACGCCCAAGTGGGAGCTTAACTCATTGAGTGAGATAGTTAACACTCTCATTTCCAAACCTTATACTGCTGTGGTCGGGTATTCCTCCATTCCTATACTCAGCCTCTGTCCATACTTGATTCAAAAAGGCTATTCTATACCAGACACGTACTCGCTCGTAGGATTTGGCGATATAACGTATATGGATAGTTACAGTCTTTCTCTAACAAGCATCCAGGTAGAAAGTATCAGCCTGGGGACAACTGCGGTGGAGATATTGGATGACAAGCTAAGCGGTAGAACATCCAGAGTTGGAAGCATGGTGCTTGACGTACACTTGAAAAAAGGGAAAACAGTCAAAAGAATCGGTCCTGGATTAAAAAAGAAAAAATAAGTTGAATTGTTAAGGGTCGGCTGAAATATTACTTCCGATACTTTTTCGGCGAACGGGGCTCCGCTGTAGTTCCCCAAAAAAGTTTTAGCGGAAGTTATATTTCAACGATTCCTAAGCATGATATTAGGGGTGGTGCAATGAATGATATTATTGGACGAATATTTGATATACAAAGATTTGCTATACACGATGGTCCCGGCATAAGGACAACAGTATTTATGAAAGGCTGCAGCAATGGCTGCATGTGGTGTCATAACCCCGAATCCGTTACTTCAGAAAATCAACTTCAATTCTTTCCCCATCGCTGTATAAACTGCGGTAACTGTGTTGGACATTGCCAGCAGCAATGCCATCATATGATAAGTGGTGAGCATTCAATTGACAGAACCCGGTGCACAGCATGTGGATTATGCGTACAAGACTGTCACACCAATGCTCTAATCATGTTGGGAAAGTCAATTACAATAGACGAAACAATGGAACAGATCCTAGCTGATATTACATATTACCGTCAATCTGGAGGTGGAGTTACATTATCCGGGGGTGAGCCGGTACTTCAGAATTTTTTTTGTCTCGAACTTCTGAAAAGGCTTAAAGAAATCGATGTTCATACAGCCCTACAAACTGCTGGGAACTATGATTACTTCAAGCTTAAAATGCTGCTGCCATATACTGATCTTGTTATGTATGATGTAAAAGGATATAACTGGGATATTTATCAAAATCATATCGGCGGTGATAGAAATAAGATGTTGGAAAATTTAAAGAAGCTGGATACGGAAAATATACCTATAATTGTACGTACACCTGTCATAGGCTCTGTGAATGATACTTCAGATGAGATAATGGCAATAGTAAGATACGTGCAAAGCATGAAAAATTTAAAACAATATGTGTTATTTCCCTATCATGCTCTGGGGAAAGCCAAATATGATTCACTGGGGAAAGCCTATATTAATCATTACTTCACACCTGAATCCGAAGCCTTCGAAAAGCTTCAAAAACTGGTTTTTGAATATCTACCAATGTTAGAATAAATACAAGGCAACACGATCTAATATTAAAAGGGAGAACGAACATCATGCAGACACCGACTTACGAGGATAGAATAAGTGCGATAAGCAAAACCAAACTGGAGATAAACGATATAAAGATACAAAAACTGGGGTCTTATGACTTTGATGATCATGGCTGGATTCCATTCGAGGAGCCTATTGATTTTGAAATCGTCAAAGAAGAAGAAAGCGCCCTTGTAACCGGCATGGATGCAGTTTCCAGGACATTTGCCAATTATCTGGACGCTCATCCTGTATATATTCATCCCATGAGCGCATTCGCAGGAGCTTGGGCAGGTAATGTACCAGGAATGGGAGACCCCTGGCGGCCGGAACACAGGTATGAGGAACAAGAGCCGCTTTTTCACAAATATAATATTACCTCCAGAGGGTTATACGGCATGAATCACTGCGCCCCCGATTTGGATATCGGTCTGAAGCTTGGTTGGGGTGGGCTCCTGCAAAAAATCAGATGCCATAGGAAATTGAACAATCCCCAAAATACATCTTTTTACGATGGCGAAGAACGACTGGTAGAGGCTGTTCAACGCTGGATAAAAAGACACATTGAGAGCGCCAGACTGGAGGCGCAGGTCACGGGGGATGAATTTATCAAAGACAACCTTCTGCAAATCGCCCATATGAACGAGTGGTTAATTGAAAATCCACCCCGTACTTTGCGTGAAGCCATGCAGTTCATATGCTGGTTTCAGGTTATCGATCGCATGTACTTTAATGGTGGAGCCGGACAGGAACTGGATGAACTGTTGCGTCCCTATTATGAGACCGACAAAGCAAATGGTATTATAACAGATGACAAAGAAGTGGTGTGGTTTACAGTGTGCCTATTGTTTAATGATACACATTACTATCAGATTGGCGGGCAAAGCCCAGCTGACGGACATGACTTAACCAGTCCCATTTCGTTTCTGATACTAGAGGGAATGCACAAATTGAAAACACCGTCCAACATTGCTCTGCGTATTCATGAGAATACAAATGAAGAACTTCTGGACAAAGCAGTACAGTATCTTTTCGAGGATGGTACCGGTGTATGTTATTCATGCTCAGGGGGCCTCGACAAGGGATACACACGCAACGGATATCCACTCACATTAGCCCGTATGCGTGCAAAAGTAGGATGTAACTGGACGGCATTGCCTGGTATCGAATATCCGCTTCAGGATGTTACACGAATATGTTTGGCTACCCCGATGCTACTTGCGCTGGATGAAATGCTGGCATCGGATGAAGAGAATAGTATGGAAAACCTGATGCGGAGATATGAAGCCCATTTACTAACAGCTGTAAACATCATTAAAGATGGTGTAGACTGGCATGTAAAGTTTAAACACCTTAACAAGCCTGAAATTGTCAGTAATCTATTTGCTCATGGTTCCATTGAACGAGGGTTGGATATATCCCACGGAGGTGTGGATATCTATTGCTTTGCTTGCGACGGCACTGCATTGGCTACAGTGGCTGATTCGCTGGCTGCTATTGATAAATACATTGTCATGGATAAGAAGCTATCCTGGTCGGAATTCCTTGCTATACTCAAGAATAACTGGAAAGGTGCGGAAAACATACGTCTTATGTTTAAAAACATCCAGCGATATGGTTCCGGCAATTCCAGAGCTGACACATACGCCAAGACAATCGCAGCTATGTATACCAGACTTGTGAGTAGTACACCAACAAAGGATGGATTTCACGTGTTGCCGGGCATCTTCTCACACGGGGATGTTTTTCTTCATGGCAAAAATTTACCTGCCACACCGAATGGCAGATTTAACGGAGATCCAATTTCTCATAGTGCAGATCCTGATCCTGGCTTTCTGCCTGGTGGAGCAACAGCGCCGACTGCCAAGGCGAATGCAGTAGCATCAGTTCAATCAGGCTATGGCAACTCTACACCTCTGCAAATTGATATGGATAGCTGCCTGTTTAAAGAAGATGGGGGCAAAGAAATTATCAAAGCATTTATACGAACACATAATGAGATGGGTGGAACCCTAATTAATATTAATGTCATCTCCAAGGGAAAACTGCTGGAAGCCCATGCTGATCCTGATAAATACCCTGATCTGGTAGTTCGTGTAACAGGATACAGTGCATTCTTCAAATCATTATCCAAGGAATACAGACAGCAGATCGTCGATCGTTGGTTAGGAAATGATTAAAGCATTAGGCAGCTTCTGCAATGTTACCAGAACAGCCTGCTGGGAGAAAAGCAGAATTGTTTTTAAAGCTGTATTTCTAATCTAAATAAAATGAATTCACATTATCTTTTGTTACTATCGTTACCCCTGTATCCACATAGAAAGGCAGCGGGCTGATGCCCTTCTGCTTCCAGCCGTCTATCGGGTTTATCAGGTTATGCTTCAATTGGTATAGAAAGTTCATGGATTGAAATCCCATGATATATGTGCCCTGTGCTATAGATGCTGAAATAACGCCTGATTTTATTGAATCCAGAGTGCCTTTTTCAGTATCAAAGCTGACGATTTTAACCTGTCCTACCTTGTTTGCCTCTTTAACTGCAGTTGCAGCTCCTACGCCGCTTGTAGCATCGGTGCAGAAGACACCTCTTATATTGGGATTGGCCTGCAGGATGCTGGCAAGTGCTTTTGCAGATTCGCCGGCGTCTCCCTTGCCGTTGCCGGTTGCCACATGCCTGAGATTATTATATTCGGTTTCCAGAGCTTTTTTAAATCCGGCTGACCGCTGCTCATGGTTCAATTGTGCCGGAAGTGTAATTATGGCCACATCTCCGCCATGTGATCCGACCTGTTCGGACAAAGCCTTTGCAGCAACCGCGCCTGCATATTCATTCCCTGTTCCGAGGAATGAATATCTGCCGCTGTCAGGCGAATCGGCGTCAAATGTTATAACCGGAATGCCTGCGGCCATAGCCTTTTTAATTGGCGCTTTGAATGCATCCGGGTTCATGCATGTTACTGCAATACCTGCGGGGTTTTTGGCAATAACCTGTTCAAGCGCGGTTACTTCCTGATTCACGTCGTATTGAGTTCCGCCTGTATAGATGGTTTTTACTCCATAAAGCTTTCCGGCATCCTCAAAACCCTTGTAGCAGCCTTTCCAGTATTCTATACCTGAAAGGAATGTTACCATATAGTATTCTTCATTGCTATCTCCTACCAAAGGACTCTTATAGCTGTCAACCGGCTGTTCCTTAGCTGCTGCACACCCTGAAAGGCCTGGAGATAAAAGCAATACAATTGTGATAAGGAATATCAGCACCTTTGTTTTCCCCTGCATATTGTACTCCCCCTTCAAACCTTAACTTTTTAATTTCAATTTTCCTTTCTTTTTCTGATGAATGACAAAATCAAATGTTACTGCAAATATCAGCATAACCCCATTAACCAGATCCTGATAGTATACCGGTACATTCATGATAATCAAACCGTTATTTATTAGATTTAGCAGCACAACACCGAGTACGGCGCCGAAAATCGTTCCTTCCCCTCCGCTCAGGCTGGCACCTCCTATAACTGCTGCAGAAATGCATCTCATTTCGGAACCGCTGCCTGCGGTAGGGGTAGCAACTGTAAACCTGGCAATACTCAGAATACCGGCAAGGCTAGAAAGTGTAGCTGTAAGTATGAATACTCCCATTTTGATTCGGGCTGTATTAATACCTGACAGGATAGCAGCTTTTTCATTACTGCCTGTGTAAAACACCTTTCTTAAAGGCTCGGATCTTCTCATCATAAAATCACCGATAATTGCTATAGCGATAAAAATTACGACTATGAACGGTATGCCCAGCAATTTGCCTTGTCCAATAAAAATAAAGGAAGCATCCACTCCGGAAAGCGATATCGGGGAGCCCTGTGTTATCACATATGCTACGCCTCTTGCTATTCCTGCAATTCCTAAGGTGGTTATGAATGAATTCAGGCCGATCTTTCCTATGAAAAATCCATTCGCTAATCCGAAGGACATTCCGACAAGAAGTGCTATAAGGCATGCAATCCATATATTCATCCCATTCATGTATAAAGCTCCGGCAGTAACTCCGCTCAGGCCCATTATTGAACCGACCGACAGGTCAAACCCTCCGGATACCAATGCAACAGTCATGCCCACAGCAATCATACCGTCTGCTGCCAGACCTATGGCGGTAGACATAAGGTTATCCGCTGTAAGGAAATGAGAAGAGGCTATTGTCAGCGCAATCCCAACTGCTAATATAATAAAAATCAGGTACATTTCTCTAAAAGATGCAATATTTCTCCAGATGCTTACATTTTTATTATTTCGCCTTGTTTTTTTGACGACTTCCATTGTAACCATCTTATAATTCCCCCTCTGCCCAAGCTTTGTGGAAAACTTCTGGAAAAATTTTAGTAATATTGTTTACGTTTAGCAGGATGTTTTCTTCCACTTTTTCTCTCCCTTTAATAATACAGTTTTTTGTTTGACCTGTCACCAATTAAAATATTATAACTTCGTATTTTCCCTAAAGCAGCCGCCAAAACCAAAAGGCTTGTTTTTTATTAATCAAGCCCTTTTAGCAAATGGGGAGCAATTGTATTAAAACAACTACCTGTCAATTATTATGCTTTGGATTTTGTAAATGTATCGAAAGCCACTGCCAGCACTAATACAAGGCCTTTTATGGCCTGCTGCCAGTCTATGCCGACACCTATCAGCGACATTCCGTTATTCATGACGCCCATCACAAGTCCACCTATAATGGCACCCATAATGGTACCTATGCCTCCTGATGTGGAGGCCCCGCCTATAAAACAGGCGGCTATGGCATCAAGCTCAAAGTTCTGACCTGCTTTCGGTACTGCGGCGTTTAATCTGGCTGCAAACACCAATCCGGAAAGTGCTGATAATAGTCCCATATTGACAAATACCCAGAATACTATTCGCTGTGTTTTTACACCAGACAGTCTAGCTGCCTTTTCATTTCCGCCTATAGCGTATATATGCCTGCCGATGACTGTTTTACTGGTTATAAAAGAATAAAAAGCAATCAGAATGAACAGCAATACTAAAACGTTCGGTATCCCTTTATATGCTGCCAGCGAATATGTAAATGAATTTATCGCAGCTATTATTAAAATGATTTTTGCAATTTGTATACCAATAGGTATTACATCAAAG
>CAYGHY010000148.1:0-7392 GCA_964349435.1 uncultured Oscillospiraceae bacterium | reverse complement strand
ACTTGAGGGTGTTTTTGGGACATTGTTTTCAATCCTTCTTGGGCTTGAGCTCCTCAGGTTGAATGTTGCCATAGGCGGGATTACAATTACTGCTTCAGTAATCATTATGCAGCAAGGCGAGAAAAACCAATAGAATCTTTGGATGATTCTAGAATCTCATTTCTTTCGTTCCCGACTTCAATTGCTTTATAACTAAAATTCGGTAATCCAATATTATCATGCGATACATGAAACATAATCATTGGTGAATTAATATGCTCGATTATGATCTAGCATATTTCGTTAGTTCACTGGGAATGAGCCAGGAACATCACAAGCCAGGTATCCAATGAGCGATAACATTTTGGCGTAAATTAACTGAGAAAATTCAACAACTCCCCTCGTTCGCCTCCACGTAGGAGGCGATTTCATTTCAAAGGAGTACGCCCAGATGTGGTCCCAACTGGGAGCAGAGTTTCCGGAAACAAGCTTCCTTGCGTTCACGAAACGCTGGGACATTGTGGAAGGCATGGGCGATACTTACGATGCCATTGAGAGGATGAACGGGAGGTATGATGCCACCCTCTGGACGCTCCACAACCTTGGACTCAAGGTTGACATCAAGGACTGCAAACACTCCATCAAATACGGAACCCAGAAAATCGCCGCAGACAGGGAAACAAGAATCGACGCTTGAAGAAAGGAGAACCTGATATGCCTACCTATAAAGTGAGACCGATTCTGGTGCATAACGAGTTTGTTGTGGATGCGGATAACGCGGAGGAAGCGAAAGAGCGGGTGATCTGGGATGAGCTTCCTTACTTGGAGTGGGATTTTGAGGTCGAAGAAGTCGTGTGGGTCAAGCCATGATGATCATCATCGGAATCATCTGGATCATCCTGTTCATCGTGACAGGCGAGAAAGTTGCAAACCACATCCGTGCGAAAGCAGCAAGCGGAGTCTACGGGAGATACAGTTACAAGCCGTCTGAAATGGGACTGGGCGGGACCCCCTTTGAGGGGTCTGACAGATGAAGCAGCAATATGTCGATATCGTCAGAATGATCCTTCCATTGTTCAATGAGCGCACAGCCGCCTACAGGCGGGTGTACAGCGCCTGGAACAGCAATGACCTGTTTGTTGTCCTGTGCGGAGATACCTACTGGTTTGAACGGTGCGACTCTGACAGGGTGTACGAAGATGTCAAGGAAGCCATGGGGATTTTGGGGTTCTTCTACTTATATGACGCGGTGAGCGCATAATAAATCAAAAGGAGAGAAAGAAAATGACACAGGAACGCATGGACGCACTGGCCAAACTGGGCACCAAGATCGCAAAGGATTCGTTCGACGGGTTGGATGAGGAACTCTCGTTCACCGAGGCGGAGTACTCCCTTACCGCCGAATGCCTGTTTGCCCTCCCTCATTATATAGGAAGCGATTCCTGGAACGGCGAGGAGCTTCATTACCTTATGGAAGCGATCCGAGCCAAGAACTTCAAGCTGTGTTCCAAGGCTTACAGGGCTTACAGGGGGTCGGTGAGGTGAAAAATAAAGCAGGATGTCAAATCCGGTTGTAAATCTTCCTTGTTTAAAAGTTTCCGATAATTTTTGAGAAAATGTGACTATAGATAAGTGGAGGGTGTGACGATAAGGGCCTGTTGGTTGACCGGCCGAAGGGACGGTTAACCACTGGCCCGGGGCTTAAAAAAAGCAAACTGGCCGGTAGCACAAGCGCCGCTGTCGCCGTCAAGGCAGAAGCGGAAGCGCATGTGCGGTGTGTGAACGGTGAAGTAGCAAATATCACGTGCTGATTGTTCCGCTCCGTAAAGTAATTCATCTTTAATTGATTTTAAGGAACGGAGGGACGTGCGACGGAAAGGAACGCACAGGCTTGAAAAATCACACGGCTAAAACTATCCAGGTATTACGAAAAAGACCTTCCAAAATGGAAGGTCTTTTTCATAAGGAAAAATCAAAAAAATTAAGGAGAACGGGCATGGGTGACGAAGCAGAATATCTGGATGACGCTGGTGAGTATTATGCGTATCGGGATTTCCTGGAACGGGAGCGGTTAGCAGGTGCGGGGAACAACAACCCGAAAATGGGGAGCCGAAAGAACAAGCCTTTCGCAATCAGTTGCCGGAACTGTGGCAGCAATCTTGTGGAAATAAGAGCGTTTGACCTGCACTCCATGGCAATCACCTGCAAAAGATGCGGGATATCCCACACCTGCGGCTGTTACAACACCGGGGATTAAGAAAACCCAATTGAGGAGAACCATGGATAAAGATTGTATCTACTGCGGATGCGGGAAAGCGACTTCTTCCCTGACGGCGGAGACCTGAAGGTCGTTGGGAATGAACTGATCCTGAGAAACGGATGGAACGAGGAAACGAGTTGCTTCATTACATTCTGCCCGATATGCGGGGAAAAACTTCCGTCTGTCAGCAGGATGTGATGACATAACAAGGACAAACAATCATTAAAGGAGAGGGAACATGGAAAAAGAATACTTTCAATGGGTGGTCACCATTAAGGACATAGACGCCCGGAGGATCCAGTGCGAGTGGGACGAAGCCGTGGAGCGTGGGAAAAACGCGGTACAGGCTGTGTGCACCTACATGGACATGAAGTGGAACCACGGGTCTTATCCCTTCAAGCCGCTCACGGAAAAAGAAATGCGGTATGACTGTGGATATTTGCCGGAAATATACTTTGGCCGGTATGGCAAGTATGAAAACTTCGCCCTGGCCAAAGACCGGAACGGGAGAGAGTGGAAATTCTACACCATCATTTCAGAGGATGAATACTACAAGCGGACTGGCTTTACGAAGATGATCTGACGGAGGGGCAATGGAATATTATCAGATCAAGAACAAAATGGCTGAGACGATAGACATTCTTGTGAACATCCTGAAATACGGGCGTTGGCTTAAAAAGGTTCACGTCCCGTCATGTTTCGGTTTTGTACCGGACGGTTGGCTGACTGACGAGGAAATGAAAACAATCAGAGCCACCATTCAAATTTTGAGAAGTCAGATGAAAAGGGAGGATCGGGCATGACAAGAGAAGAAAAAGGAGCTCCCTATGTATCCAGGAATTAAGGTGATCAGCACAATCGTTGAACTGCGTAATGACTACGGGGATGTCATAACCTTTGAAATACGCAATGACGAAGACCTTTATAAGCCACCGGAGAGTGATCCTATTTATAAGGAGGACGAATCATGACAAGAGAAGAAATGGCGGATCAGCTGCTCGGCATCATCGCGGAAAAACGGGGCATCCTGCGGGAATGGGACGATGGCGGTGATGAACGGCTGATGCACTCAAAGCACCGGATTGAGCGGGAGGTGGAAGCACTGGAGGTCGCCCTCCCTCTCCTGTTCCTCCATGCGCTCAACGATGACGGCCTTCCCAACTGCGGATGCGGAAGACCCCTTGTGCTCAGAGGCAATGATGAAACCCAGTTTTGGGTCGAGTGTTCGGATACCTACGGATGTCCTCATTACATTGGTCAGGCCTATGACGGGTGCGGATTGTACTTCACACCCGAGGAAGCCATCGCAGCCGCGAAGAAGGCCATGGGAATCAGGGATTGACCGGATTACAGGATATGAATGGAATAAATAGAAGATATCCTCTCTGTGAAGAATGTGCGATCAAGAAGGAAGAGATATGACGCGGGAAGAAGCAATTATGACCCTGCGGCTGATGATGGCCGAGGTAGAGTGGGAGTACCCGCTGGACTATTCAGTTGCGATTGAAAAGGCGATTGAGGCACTGTCCGGGACGAACCGCCTTGAACAATAAAGAAAGGAAACAAAATGCGATGATCGACATATTGGAGTTGCATAAGGAACTTGGAGAAATGAAGTTCTATGACTCTATAAGTCACGCCCACGAATCTACTAAAAAGTCCTTCAGATATTGGATGGACAGGGCAAAAATGCTGGAAACCAATGAAGAGATAAGCAGTGAGATGCGGGAGAGGGATATTCAGGAGTGCATGGAAAAGGCAAATCAGT
The DNA here is from genome assembly GCA_964349435.1 of uncultured Oscillospiraceae bacterium. Taxonomy (GTDB): domain Bacteria; phylum Bacillota; class Clostridia; order Acetivibrionales; family DTU013; genus CAYGHY01. Next base: position 3,385 of record CAYGHY010000148.1, on the reverse strand, counting down.
ATGCTGGCAGAATGTGGGGGATTGAGGAAGCATTGCTGATACTTGGGCTTGGCTTAAGGAACTTTGATGGTGAATACCACTATGTGTTTGCAATTCCGCAAGTACGTCCCAAGGGAATGACCTACTGACAAAAAAAATGGAAGGAGAAAACAAAATGTTAATGAGGTCGAAAATCATCCCCACTGTTGATGGAAGGAATCTGGATGAAATCAAACTGGGAAACCGCACCGGAGAATGTACGCGTATTTTGTTCGACGACCCTTCAACCGGAGACCGCCATGCTTTTTTTGTGGACGATGCGGGTGAAAACCTGGTTCATTTCAGTATAAGCAACACGAACATTTTCAAACAAAGCACCCCCGGCGTGTATCCGCTCAATTACGACTGTTCCTATGTCCAGATGACAACTGTTGATGACGCGATTGCCCAAATTGTACCAGAACTCAAAGACCAAATCTGGTATTTTGAGTTCGACATCAACGACTGAGTAAAGTCTCATAATTGTTTTCTGACCCTAATGGCACGGGTCTTTTTTATGATACAGCAACAGAAGGAGGAATTTATGTTCGAGGTGCTCAAAGGGAAAAACGGCAGGGGTGACCGTTACTTCAATCTCAATTCGATTCAAAGTTTCTATACATACTTCTCGAGAGACGGTATCCGTAGCCTGACCATCATTATGCTCAATCGGTCGGATATCGTCCTTTCCGACACCTACTATGAGATCGATGATTTTATCGACCGGGTGAAGCGGAAGGAGGCGATGCCGGTATGAATGGATGAAGGACAGGGGAGTGAACGATTCGTTCACCCTTTTTTACGGCAATGTTCAGACCAATAATCACAAATAGAGAGAGGAGGTGATGCCGGTATGAGGAAATAGTCTGTCTCGGGAACGGTCGCTGCTATAAACAATAAAAAGGAGAAAAAGGAAATGACAGGTAATTCGAAACTGAAATCTTTGGACGGGATGTTTTCTTCCACAAGGGTCACCACCGCACCGGAAAAGAAGGCCAGGGTGAACAAAGAGCCATACTATGTGGTGGGACAATGGCCTTCCCCTACAACAAAAAAAGCAGAAAAAGAGGAGAAGGTTATGAAGGCAGACATTATTCCCATGGTGATCGACGCGGGGGATTCTTTGGTGGACAATGCGGAACTGAGGGCTCAGCTGATTGAGCGCACTGAGGTGTTGGATAAAGTTAAGAATCTGCTCCTGATTCCGGGACTGGAGATGATGACCACACGGCAGGTTGCGGATTTTTATGAAGTTGGTTATGAAGCGATAAAGGCATGCTATCTTCGCAACGTCCATGAAATTATTCCAGATGGGTCAGCTATGATGACAAAAGATGAATTCAATGACCGAATTAGAACGGTTCATGATGCAACGGTCAAAAACCTTCGCGGAAGAGCGGTTGTCGAATACGCTGGAATCTCTGTTGATATTTCTAATCGGGGGACTCTAGTATTCACTCAACGTGCCATTCTCCGCATCGGGATGCTCCTGCGGGACAGCGAGGTCGCCAAAGAGGTACGCACCCAACTTCTGAACGGTTTTAAACGCCTGACCCCCGAGCAGAAGGTTGAAGATGTGAACACGGAACAAACCATCGGAAACAACTTTCTGCAAGCCTTTATAAGCGGTGACACAGTGGGAGCGGGAAAAGCCCTGACAGAACTGAACGCGTTCAAAAACAAGTGCATTGATGAACTCAAAAAGGAAAACGAAGCCGTGACAGCGGAGAACGAGGCCCTAACCTCCAGGAACGAGGTGCTGGTGGTGGAGAACGATGTGCTGGCCGGTCTGCACCTGACCACGAGTCCGAGGAAGCTCGTCAACCGCATCATCAGGAGCATCGCATGTCGGGGCATGGGCGGTGTGTTCTCCGCCGCGTGGCGCCTGTTCGCCAAGGAACTCTACTATGACAAGGGCATTTATCTGAACGGGCGGAAAAAGGGCAAGCTTACCCTGATGGATGTCGTCAAGGAAGACGAATGGAAGGATGTCGTCATGGTCGCCGCCTCCATATGAAACAAAATGAGTCTGGATATTGCCCAGATTGATAACGAAGTTGATGAGAAAGCATAGTATTCAGTAAAATGATCGAAATTCTGAAAAGTTTACGATAACTTTCATAAAAAAGTGACCGTATATAAGTAGGAGGTACGTGATAAGGCTTGCTTGGAAGGGTATGAACAGAAAATACTCGGCTGCTTGGTTTTGGTTCGCGCGGGAAGTCAACTGCCAGAAAGGCATCTATCTAAATGAGCGGAGAAAGGGCAAGGGCAGCATGTTGGATGTAGTCAGGGAAGATGAATGGCTGGATATGGTTGCCGTTGCTGTTTCCCTGTGCAACAGTATGGATATCGACACTACCCAGATTATTGACTAAGTGAATATATACTGCTTACAGAAACTATACGATAATTTTCGGAAAAATGTGACTATAGATAAGTAGAAGACTCAATGAAAACGGCGAACCCATGGCTCCCCCAACGGAGTCTTTTTTATGGGAATTTTTGAAGGAGGGTACTCATGGAGAAAATAAAGACACCGGCAAAAGGCAGAGATCCTCCCAGTTCAAAAAAACTCTGGTCAATTTTATTAAAGATGAAGATCCCTGGACGATGAGTATTACAAAAATCTGAGAATAGGGAAAACCTTTACTCAAAACAGACGAAAAAAATCAAAACGGAGATAAAAAACTGATGGAAAAAGAATAGGAGAAGGTTATGAAGGCAGACATTATTCCCATGGTGATCGACGCGGGGGATTCCCTGGTGGACAACGCGGAACTGAGGGCTCAGCTGATTGAGCGCACTGAAGTACTGGAAAAAGTAAAGGGACTGTTCCTGATTCCGGGGCTCGGAAAAATTACCATGAGGCAAGTTGCTGAATATTATGATGTTCCAATTAAGACAATTAGAACTTGCTTTTATAGAAACAAAGATGAGATTGCCAGTGATGGGGTTTCGAAAATTACAGCCTCAGAATTTTCCCTACTTCATGATGAAGTGGGGAAAACAGCAAAAGGCTCAACCAGTTATGATATCGACGGAATCGAATTTGTCCTGCCAAATAGTGCACCTACATTTGTTTTCACTCAACGTGCCATCCTCCGCATCGGGATGCTTCTGCGAGACAGTGAGGTCGCCAAAGAGGTACGCACCCAACTGCTGAACGGTTTTAAACGCCTGACCCCCGAGCAGAAGGTTGAAGATATCGATATAGAAATATCCTTTGGTATCGACTTTGAAAAAGCCCTTATGAAGGGAGATACCATAGGTGCTGGTAAAGCGATGGTAAGGCTAAATGCTCACAAGGATAGGCAAATCGCTGAACTCAACGAGAAGATTGAAAATATCACAATAGAGAACAATG
>CAYGHY010000147.1:0-7394 GCA_964349435.1 uncultured Oscillospiraceae bacterium | reverse complement strand
TTGCGTCATTGCTGTGCAGACTTTTGGAGAATTTTTTAATTTTAATACTCACCTGCACATTATAGCTACAGGCTGGTCATTCCGCCACAGCTCTTGACTGGCTAGCCCATGACCCGCCACCCTGGTATCATTGGTAATACCCTAGTAAGCAAGTCTTTTTATAGTTCCCCCGTAACTAAGGTTTATCAAATACGGTTTGTACAAATCTTGTCAATATGAAGTGCAATGTGGTAAAATTATAGTAAATTATGAGGAGGTTAGGTATATGATAATAATCTGCTCTAATTCAAATCAGAAACCGTGGACCATCAAGTATTTCTAGATTTCTGCTTTAGAACCGTCCTTTGCTCTCCTTTCCGCTGATGTCCTGCCAAACAAAGAACCGTCCCCTGTTCTGCCCGGCCTGTCCAATTTAAAATTGACAGAAACCTTTAAAATAAGTTAAGATAAAAAAATAGTAATGTAGAGGATAGGTTATTTAGATGCAAAAGAAAAAAGAATTAATAAAGTATGAAATCAGCAGAAGAAAAACCTTTGCTATTATATCCCATCCTGATGCCGGCAAAACCACATTGACTGAGAAGCTGCTGCTTTACGGCGGTGCTATCAGGCTGGCCGGGACGGTAAAGGCGAGAAAAGCAGGCAATTACGCTGTATCGGACTGGATGGAAATAGAGAAACAAAGGGGCATCTCAGTTACCTCAAGTGTCATGCAATTCCAGTATGGAGAGCATTTCATCAATATACTGGACACTCCGGGCCATCAGGACTTCAGCGAAGATACCTACAGGACGCTGGTGGCTGCAGACAGTGCCGTCATGCTGATTGACGGCGCCAAAGGCGTGGAAGCCCAGACTATTAAGTTATTCCATGTCTGCAAAATGAGGGGCATACCGATTTTCACCTTCGTAAATAAGTTGGACAGAGCCAGCAAGGATCCCTTCGCGCTAATGGAAGAGATCGAGCATGTCCTTGGCATCCGATCCTATCCGATGAATTGGCCCATAGGTATCGATGGTGACTTCAAGGGCGTTTACAACAGAAAGCTTAAACAAATTGAACTTTTCGAAGGCGGCCGACACGGTCAGACAGAAGTGAACTCCATAAAAGGAAGTGTCGGAGATAACGCTTTTGCCGATTTACTAGGCCGGTATTATTATGATAAGCTCTGTGAAGACATAGAACTCCTTGATCTTGCAGGCGAAGCGTTTTCAACTGGGAAAATCCGGAACAGCGAATTAACTCCCCTATTCTTCGGAAGTGCCATGACCAATTTTGGAGTACAGCCCTTCCTTGAGGAATTTCTCAACCTCGCTCCGTCTCCGGGCATAAGGAATTCTACTGCCGGAGAGGTAGATCCGGAGTCGGAAGGTTTTTCTGGTTTTGTTTTTAAGATTCAGGCAAATATGAACCCGACTCACAGGGACAGGATTGCATTTATTCGCATATGCTCCGGCCAGTTTTCCCGCGGTATGTCTGTATTCCATATACAGGCCGGCAAAGAAATAAAGCTTGCCCAGCCTCAACAGTTTATGGCTCAAGATCGTGCAATAGTGGAAGAGGCCTTTCCAGGCGATATTATCGGAATATTTGACCCAGGCATATTCAAAATAGGCGATACCTTATGTGAAGGGAATATGCGGTTTAAGTTTGAAGGAATACCCATATTCCCTGCCGAACATTTTGCTCGCATTTCTACTGTAGACTCCATGAAAAGAAAGCAGTTTGTTAAGGGTATCAACCAGCTGTCGGAGGAAGGCGCCATTCAGGTATTCAGACGACCTGATTCGGGCATGGAGGCATTTATTATTGGTGCAGTCGGCGTACTTCAGTTTGAAGTGCTCGAACATAGACTAAAGCATGAATATAACGTGGATTTGCGGCTGCAGAAGCTATCTTTCAAATATGCACGATGGCTGTCTTCAGAGGTGAAGGATCCCAAGAAGCTGAACCTGACCAGTTCTACCATGATTGTGGAAGATAATGAAGGTCGGATTGTCCTGCTTTTTGAAAACGACTGGTCCATACGTTGGGCAGAAGAGCGCAACAAAGGTCTATCCCTTTCAGACATAGCCGCCGGTGTAAAATAATCAAAAAGGGGGCAGCTTCTGACTTCTGACTATCACTACAGCGAATATTTGAATTTATCCTTCCAGAAAGGCGCATAAATGCGGATGAATTGATGTTTGTTTCGCTGTAGTACTATCAAATAGTACTAAATACCTGTATGCCTATATAAGAAAAACATATATAATGAGTATGATTATGTAAGAAATTGAAACCTCGGATTCTTCGACAATATTACATCAAAAATACTGGCAGCAGGCGGATTGCTTATGAATTCAATAACGAGAAAAAACGGTGGTTATTCTGTAAGCAAAAATGATATGGTAGCACTGGAGGGTGAGAAACCTGCTTCTTTAATGTTGCTTGTACAGGGTACGCTTGATGTTTTTATTTCACCTTCACCGGATAAATTTCCTGCAGTATTTGACGATCTGCAGAAAAAAAGCTACAGGCTATTTCAGCTTAATCAAAATATATTCATAGGTGCAAATGATATATTACAAAGCCGTAAAAACAGCCTGTCCATCGCCGCAGCTACTGATTGCAGCTTATTTTTCTACAGGGCGGATAACACACAAAGTGCCTGGTCAATTATCCATGAGCAGAAGGATTATGGCTCATACATGATAAATTCGAACTGCAACCTTATATGCAGTTCATACCAAGCACTAAAAAAAGCTTCCGCCTTTTGTATGAAAGTGAATAATATTTATAACAACCTAACTGCATTTTATATGACTCTTGTAGAGGAATACAATCTTGAGGCAATTCCCGGAAAGCTGACTGAAGATGGTTCTTCAAGACTTGCCTTCCTGAAAAATAACAGCAAACCGATTCCACTGCATTTCAGCAAGCAGTTTATCGAAACAGAAACCTCCGAGAACCAAGGTGCCTCCGAGTTTTTCGCTTCTTCCGGCGCCTCCGAGTTTTTCGCTTCTTCCGGCGCCTCCGAGTTTTCCGAGTTCAACAGCGCGTTTTCCTTTATGCCTGAAACTCAAGAAAGAATATTGTATTTCATTCATATGTACAGACTTCCCGTCGAGCTTAGAAAAACTTTTTTTGCCGCAGATTATTATATAACGGCAAGTCATATCACCGATGCTTCCAGGTGTCTTGAGCAGATATTGCTGAAACTGCGCCAGTCTTTACACGATTTGGAAGAAAAAATTGATCTGCTTTACAGTGAAAATAAAGTTAATGTTTACAAAGCCTTTCTAAAAGCAGCTAATGAAATGTATGCCAGAGGGCTTGACTCCAGTTCTGCCCTGGAAGCCTCTTCATATATATACGGCAAGCTTAGGGAAATATCTGCATATATAGAATTGGAATACTGGCATCAAACCGGTTTAGACTTTAACTATCTGGAGTATTCCCATATAAACTCCATAGCAGCACTGGAAGCCAGAAATACAGACAGTGACACACTCCCCAACATAGCGAACACCATAAACAATACTCAAAGCTTCCCGGAAGAATTGATCAACAGCACTGTAAAGATACTTGAATACTCGGAAATATCAGAGGATAAAGCAATCTTTTTTATGATGAACCTCACTGCCTTCAGGAATCTTAGAGACAAGCTTTCAAACGATGACACATCCAAAAATATCCGAAAGTCTGTTGCAGACGTTTTTTTCGATATATATAGAGCTGTATTCAAGAAGGCACGCCTATTAAATGATAACTCCAGACTTATTAAGATGTTCCTTTCATATGGGTACATGGATGAAAAAATATTGAACAGTGATCAAGTATTGGCCATCTACAAGCTGGCCGGCATTAAAGATGAGACAAGCGGATCAAACGTTCACTATATGTATGAATGGTTCACAAAAATATTCGATATGGAAAAGGAACCTTCTATTAACCATTTTGGCCAGGACTATTACGACGTTTTTCGCGCATTAAAAAAACGCGGTAAGGCTTCCGACGCAGACAAGATAGCATATGATAACGACAAGGATGGCAGGCTAGCATTCGAAATAGACAATATGTTTCAAACAAATCACAAACTATGTCAGGGACAACTATCTACTTACTTTCCTATCCTTCACAGTGATATGGCACCGTACAACCCGATCCGTTCCAATGTTACACCTGCTCTGATAAAGGAGAAACTGGGAAAGCTGCTTGATACCGATTATTCCGCTTTTTATAGGGAAATTAACTACAGAGAATCTTCCAAGGGCATTGAGAAAGAACTTGTTATGATGTCAGTCATTCCCGATTTTATACTTATGCCGGTTTACGGTTCCCGTGCAATTATGTGGCAGGAAATTGCAGGAAGGGTAAGAAGCACGCCCGGCCGATTCCTTCTGCCCGTTTTTACAGACGAAAACCTTGATGACATGCTTATCAAGCTGGTGGGTAATTTCAGGTGGGAACTGTGTAGAACTATGATGGGATCTGCCTGGAACGATATTACTCATAGTTCACTCACATCCGAGTATACAGATTATGTGCAATTTTACCGTAAAAATCGCGATCTGTCTGATGAAGCAAAGGAGAGGCTAAAAGCATTGATTGCGAAACACCATAATAAAATGCGGGATATATTTACATCAGATTATGAACAATGGATAAACTATGAATCCAAGGGTAACCCTCGTCTGAACAAGGTGGCAAGAAATATGCTTTTCAGACACTGCCCTTTCTCAAAAGGTATCCGAGAGCAACTGGAGAAGCAGCCTATGTATAGTGACATGATAACTCTGTTGAAAAAGCAAAAAGAAAAACAAGTAAGGGATCTTGATATCCGTTACAAGTATTATCGCAAAGTAAACAATGGCACATTGGATACCATACTTGAAGGTAATCTGGAATTCTACCGAGACTTGTAGCTGACTTGCACGACTGATGTTTTTATCGGGACATGTCAGCCTTCTTTTGTTGACAGGTATTCATTCAAATCCTTAATCATCCGATCGGCATCTATACCATGAATTGCGCAAGCATCCTCAAGACTCTCACCGGAAGACGACGGGCAGCCAAGACAATGCATACCGCTATTCAACAATATTGGCGCCGTGCCCCTGTCTAATTTTAAAATATCAGCTATAATCATATCCTTTGTTACCATTACCATATCAAATCCTCCTAACCTCTAATATGACAACATGATTTTTATACCTGTATAAATGTCTGTTGTTGTGTGCTATATTTAGTCTATTATATACTATTATTGAATTAAAATATACTTTTCCCGGCCTGTCCTATATAAATCCACACCCAAGCTGTCTATTATGACAATAACCGGAAAATCCTTTACAGTCAACTTTCTTAGAGCTTCTGTCTCCAGCTCCGGGAATGCGGTTATTTCTTCGGCAATAATACACTTTGCATACAGTGCACCGGCACCGCCTGTGGCGCCAAAATATACTGCGCCATGCTTTATCATTGAAGCAACCACCTGTTCATTTCTAAAGCCTTTCCCTATCATCCCGGCAAGACCGCGCTCTATTAGAGCTGGTGCATATGCGTCCATTCTTCCGCTGGTGGTAGGACCTGCAGAACCGATGATCCGGCCTGGACCAGCCGGGCAGGGACCTACATAATAGATAATCTGATCCCTTACATTAAATGGGAGGTCCTTGCCCTCATTTAAAAGTGCAATAAGCTTTTTATGGGCGGCGTCTCTTGCAGCGTAAACGGTGCCGCTTATATGCACCGTATCACCGGCTTTCAACTGCTTTGCAACCTCCTTTTTAAAAGGAGTTTCAATCCTGATAATGCTCCTCAATGTGATACCCCTCTTCTTTGCATGGCGCACTATAAATTCTTAAACATCAAGTCCTCGAAAACTCACAGCACTGCCTCCGCATGTCTTGTAGCATGGCAGCTCATATTAACGGCTACCGGCAGCCCTGCAATATGTGTTGGATACACTTCTATGTTTACAGCTATGGCTGTAAGCCTGCCTCCAAGCCCTGCGGGACCTATACCGAGGCAATTTATACGCGTCAGCATTTCTTGCTCTAATTGTCGTATGTTCTCATTGTCACTACCTCGGCTTACAGGTCTAAGCAGAGCCTTCTTTGCCAATAGAGCCGCCTTCTCCATTGTCCCGCCAATGCCTACACCAACTACTACCGGCGGGCATGGATTGGGGCCGGCTTTTTCCACCATTTCCTCTATAAAAGCTTTTACTCCCTCCACTCCGTCAGAAGGCTTCAGCATCCTTACCCCGCTCATATTCTCACTGCCAAACCCTTTGGGAACCAATATGATTTTAACATTGTCACCTTCTTTAATATCAAAGTAAATAACCGCCGGCGTATTATCTCCGGTGTTTTTTCTATCAAGGGGATCTGCGACAACTGAGTTCCTCAGAAAACCTTTTGCATAGCCCCTCCTGACACCCTCATTGATTGCATCGGTAAGACTGCCTCCCGCTACATGGACATCCTGCCCTATTTCCAGAAAGACTACCGCCATTCCGGTGTCCTGGCATATTGCCATCCGCTCATTTGCGGCAATCCCGGCATTTTCCACAAGCTGGGCAAGCACCACCTGCCCTGTCTCCGACTCCTCGCAAAGAACCCCTTCTTTGAGAGCATCCATGATATCACTGTTCAAAACATAGTTAGCAGTCATACAGAGCTGCTCAACAGCATCTATTATTTGTGATACTTTTATCTCCTTCATTCCATCCTCCTCAAGTTTGCAGTACAATAATATATTATCAAACAATAAAATTCAAGCCTCATGAACTCCAATAGTTAAGACAATTATTGTCACATAAAATTAACAACTTGTTCATCATTGTTCATAAGACTTTTTAGCCCCATTTTGGTATAATATATATAACGCAAATACACTTGCGCAGTAATACAGAGATTTAAATTATCCTCAGCATCAAATCATGTCTGCAACTTATATTAGGTAAGAAAATACTTCCGCAGAAACAGGTTAAGCGGATGTAAACAATGTTTGGCTGAGAAAGCAGCATTAGGAAAGAGGTGTTTTTGTGGATACCAAAAACGTGTTGGTTTGCGTTACGCAGCAGAAAACATGTGAAAGATTAATAAATGAAGCCCGTGAACTGGTATACGATTATAAAGGAAAATTGTTTGTAATAAATGTTGTAAAGAGTGATCTGAATTTTCTGGATAGTGTCAGTGAATCTGAAGCTTTAGAATACCTTTTTGGCATCTCAAAAAGTGTCGGGGCCAACCTGACTGTTCTTAAATCCGACGACATCGCCGGAGCCATAGCCCAATACGCAGATGAAAACCATATCAGCTGCATCCTTCTTGGTAAATCACCTGCCAAAAACAGAGGCGATCGCTTTACAAAAGAATTGAAAAAAATGTTGAAAAATGATACAG
>CAYGHY010000146.1:0-7408 GCA_964349435.1 uncultured Oscillospiraceae bacterium | reverse complement strand
GCGAAATTTTGAATATTGCTCCAGTGTAGGCTCACACCCCTGAATAGTAACGTGTAGGCAGTGCTGGGAGTGTAGGGAGTTGATTAATCTGGCTGCATTGTATTGCTCGTCCGGGATAATGAGGGCAATGATGCTTTTAATTCCTTTCCGGCTCTAACGAGCCTGCTTATTTTGAATCAGCCTGTATATTGCGGCTTCCATGAAGCTTCCTTGAGGTTTCTATGCGGCTTCCATGAAGCTTCCTTGAGGTTTCTATGCGGCCTCCATGCGGCTTCCATGCGGCCTCCATGCGGCTTCCATGCGGCTTCCATGCGGCCTCCATGTCAAGCGCCGAAAGCAATGTATTTATCAAATCTGTTATGGATCAGATCTGTTCTGGATTTGCATTTTCACCCTCCTTTGGTTTATAATTGAGTTGGCCGTCTGTTGTAAACGGGCTGTATTTAAAGTAAAATATTAACGGGAAACTAGTTCAATTTCTTTTGAATTACATTTTTAGAATAATTGTTAGGGATCGTTAAAATATAACTTCCGCTAAAACCTTTCCGGAGAACTAAACCGAAGCTCCATTCCTCGGAAAAGAATCGGAAGTAATATTTCAGCCGAACCTTAGCAATACGGAGGTTGCAATGAACAAAGGCTTGAAAAAGGGTCTTATCGGTTTTATCATACCTGTCGCAGTTATTGTGATTGCCTATAAGTTTAATATATGGCTGGGGCTGGCAGCGCTTATTATCTATATTGCCCTTTTGCTGTACACGTCAAGAGCTATGATTTTTATAATTATCGGCAGTCGTAACTATTCCCTCGGGAAAACTGAGCCGGCGCTAAATTGGTTCAAACGCGCCCACGACACAAAAAAGGCTAGCGTCAGATCCTCCATTACATATGCCTACATTTTGCTAAAGAACGGTATGCTGAAAGAGGCGGAAGAAATACTGAAAGAACTCCTGAAAAATAATCCGAACAACCAGGACACACCACCTATCAAATCAATAATAGCGCTGGTTTTATGGAAAAAAGGCGAACTTGATGCCGCAATCACACTGCTGGAGGAAGTCCTGTCAACCTATAAAACCACTTCGGTATACGGCAGCCTTGGCTATCTGCTGAACCTGAAGGGTGATCCGGAAAAAGCACTGCAATTCAACCTTGAAGCCTACGAATACAACTCCACAGATAATATTATACTGGACAATCTGGGCCAGAACTATTATCTCATGAGCATGTATGATAATGCAAAGGAAATATATGAATCATTGGTGGGGAAAGCTCCGACCTTCCCTGAAGCCTACTACAATTACGGGCTGGTGCTTGAGAAGCTGGGAGAGATCGAAACAGCGCTTGATATGTTTAAAAAAGCCCTTGACTATAAATTCTCTTTTGTTAGCACGATTACCCAAGACGAGGTCAAATTAAAAATTCAGAAGACAAGAAAATCCGCTTCGCTCATGACTTAAACATCAGCGAATTTTCCTGTTCGCTACTCCTGTGTGACAGGCTGTTTGATAAAGAAATGGACATACACTGAACTCAGTGCCAGAAGAATACCTGAGATAGAAAACAGCATTTGCATTCCGCCAATCTTAAAGTTCAGAATATGCAGCCCCATTCGCTCAAACATCATTAACAGCAGCGAACCTGCAAATGTGCCCAGAAATCCAATAATCCCACCAACGGCGGCATTGAAACCAATGTAAATAGTTCTCCCCTCTTCGGGAGAATATATAAATTGTATGTTGAATGTTGATATCCCTATCCCTGCCCAGGCTGCTCCACCGGCCATATGAAGAACCGGCACCAACAGAAGCGCTGTCGAATTGTTAACAAACATCCAGATAAAATGGGTTATCCCCAGCAACAGTATGGAGTATTTCAGTACGAAATCCCAGGATCTACTGTCGGCAACCTTCCCCCATATCCGTACAACAGTCACATTCGCTATAGTGCTTATCATGCTCATCAATATAATAAATGTATAATTCAGCTTCAGTCCTGTAACCATGTATACTGAAAAAAATGGCCCACCTATCAACAGCCCTATATTGTAAATAACAAAGAAACCGACAATCTTCATAAAGCCTGCATTCTTAAGCGGCATAGTGATAATCTGTTTAACACGCAACGTTGTACTCTTCCTCTTTATATCAGGCTCCTTTATCCTTGACCAGAAAAAGAGATCAGCAAAGGAAAACAGCAAAATAACAGAGAACGTCACAATAAAGCCGCCATACTCGTTTCCACCGGCTTTGAAATTATCCATCACACTGCTAAGCACTAGAGCAAATACTGTACCAACAGCAATCAAAAAAGATTCCCGTCTTCCAAAAAACCTGCCGCGGATATTTGCTGGGGTAAGATCTATAAGAAGTCCGCTTGCTGCAGGGCTGGCAAAGGAGACTGCCAGGTATGCAATAAAATATATGGCGGATAAAAGTAATAGTCTGGGCGTTCTATCAAAGGCTATCAACGGTATGAATACCATCAATCCCAGGATAAATCTGTGCAGAAAATTGAGAATTGCGATCTGCAGTTTACGCTTCTCCAGTCTTTCAAAATAGATGGGAGAGAATAACTGTATAACGCCCGCCAGCACCGGCAGCGCACCGATAATTCCGTTGAAGGCATCATCGGCTCCCAGAAATCTTGCATAGCCTGCAAGAAAGGCTCCACTGGTCAGGTTAAAAACCGTCCTGGCAGTGCAACCCTCAAGAATAGACATGTTACGGCTACTGACATAATCTCGCTCTTCAAGTGGCTCGGTGCTGTAAAAAATGTCTCTAAACCGTTCAAATATTATCATATGTGACCCATATCACGGCAAATACCGATTTTATTCTGTGTATTGTATCAATCTACTACTAATATACACCACCACTCCGCTTTATGTAAATGGTCACTTTCCTTATTCTCCTCTGGCTTCAGCCTTTATCCTCTTCAATCTCTTCATGACATCATTTACGCCTCTGCCAAAGTAATCGTGCAGCAGCTTGTACTCGGCATACAGCTTTTTATATGCTTCAACATTGACAGGATTGGGCTTGTAGTACGCTTCCTTGACCTTTGACATGCGTTTTGCAGCCTCACCGATGCTGTCATAACCGCCTTTGGCTTTTCCCGCTGCCACTGCTCCAAACATGGCCGAGCCAAGAGCAACCGCTTGCGGCGAATCCGATATCCTGATTTCCCTATTTGTAACATCGGCATATATCTGCATCATCATTTCATCTTTTTCTGCAATACCGCCGCAGGCATACAGTTCATTTATAGGGACGCCGTTTCTTTCAAAGGTTTCTATTATCATATTTGTGCCATAAGCAGTCGCCTCAATCAAAGCCCTGTATATTTCCTCAGGCCTGGTTAAAAGCGTACATCCAAGAATCATACCGGTAAGGTCAACATCAACCAGCACAGAGCGATTACCATTCCACCAGTCAAGAGCAACAAGGCCGCTTTCGCCTGGTTTCAGCATGCCTGCCTTCTCTCTCAAAAACTTGTGAATTGAAATATCCCGGCTCTTCGCTTCATCTACAAAAGCTCCCGGTAAACAGTTCTCAACAAACCACTGGAAATGGTCGCCTACACAAGACTGCCCTGCTTCATATCCATAGAAGCCTGGAAGTATTCCATCTTCAACAACACCACACATGCCCGGCACCATCTTTTCTTCATTGCCAAGTACCATGTGGCAGGTGGAGGTTCCCATGATCATCAGCATCTTTCCTGTCTCAGAAATGCCAAGTGATGGTACGGCTACATGAGCATCCACATTGGAAATGGCCACTGCCATGCCTTCCTTCAGGCCTGTAAGCTTTGCCATTTCAGCCGTAAGCTCGCCCGCCTTGCCTCCAAGTGGGTAAATATCCCCGCTAAGCTTCTCATCAACAACATTTTCAAGCCTTGGGTCAAGTGCCTTAAAAAATTCCTTTGAAGGATATCCTTCACGTTTACTCCAAATGGCTTTGTAACCTGCCGTACAACTGTTTCTCCTCTCATTTCCCGTTAACATTAATGACATCCAGTCGGCAGCCTCCATGAACCGGTCTGCCGCATTGTAAATCTCCGGCGCCTCGTCAAGTATTTGCATAATCTTTGGTATCATCCACTCAGACGATATCTTTCCACCATACCTCTTTAGAAAAGTCTCACCCATCGCTGCTGCTGTCTCGTTCAGCTTGTTGGCCTCATACTGGGCGGCGTGGTGTTTCCACAGTTTCACATATGCATGGGGTATGGTCTTGAACTCCTCTATAAAGCACAATGGAGTGCCATTTTTGTCAACAGGGAGCATGGTGCAGGCAGTAAAGTCAATTGCCATGCCGATTACATCTTCGGCTACAACGCCTGATTCCTTCAATACAGCAGGTATTGTCTCCCCAAGCACCTCCATATAATCTGCAGGATGCTCCAGTGCCCAATCCTGTTCAAGTCTGGTTTTACCATCAGGCAGATACTCGTCCATTACACCATGTGTATATGCCTTTACTGCAGTTGCTATGATGTTGCCGGTATCAACCTCCACAAGTACGGCTCTTCCGGAAAGCGTACCGTAATCAAGGCCAAGAGAATACTTCTTTGTCAACGAAACCACCCTTTCAGCTCATCTTTTTTTGTTTGCCATGCTACTTACATAGCTAAATAATATTATATATTCCATAATGCTGCAAGTGAACAGGTTTATCAATTTCAATCCGCTTATTATATTGATATTGAGGCGAAAAATTCATGTGGAAGTGTAAATTTCGCCGTTTAACAGATATTCTTCATCAACAAAAATATTCCAGGGATAAACTCTGGGCGGTGTTGATTGATATGCTTGATATTGTTTAAGTGTAGGATGCGCAAAACCTAATTTTACAGACCAGAGTGCAAGCTGCATTCCCGGCTTGTTCAATGAAACGCCATATTTCTGATCTCCGTAAAGCGGATGCCCCATTGCTGCAAGCTGCACACGGATCTGGTGTGATCGGCCGGTATGAAGCTTTATGCTCACCAGTGACAGGCCATCCCTTGAGCCTTTTACTTTATACTCAAGCGATGCCCTTTCCCCCTCCTCAGGAGATTTCGCCACACTAACCGTATTTATTGTTTCATCCTTGATGAGATAATGAATCAGAGTGCCTGAGGACTCCGCCGGTACACCGTATATGACTGCCAAATAAGACTTGTCCAGCTTGCCGTTCCGTATCTGCTCGGAGAGCCTGGAGGCAGCCTTGGAGGTTTTGGCAAAAACCATGGCTCCTCCGGCCGGTCGGTCGAGTCTGTGCACCAGCCCTAGATAAACATCCCCGGGCTTGTTATATCTCAGCTTCAGGTCTTTTTTCAGAAGCGTCAACAAATCCTCATCTCCTGTGCTATCGCCCTGTGTAAGCATGTTTGGGGGCTTCTCCACAACAAGTACATGATTGTCCTCGTATAATATTTCAATCTTGTTTCCATTTCGCATATCTGCCATTTTTCTGCCTTATCACCACGTTGCCTGCACAAATTCAGGCTGTCCTATACTCTTCTTGAAGCGTATGCTCTCCGCTCTCCGCTCTCCGCTCTTCGTTCTCCGATATCCGCTGTCCACTTTCCACTATCCGCTCTTCGTTCTCCGATATCCGCTGTCCACTTTCCACTATCCGCTCTTCGTTCTCCGATATCCGCTGTCCGCTGTCTGCTCACATATGATCTGCACCCGGAACTTCTCCCCGTCAATAAATTTCCCACCTGCCTGCCGCACCACATGGAAGCACTAACCCTGTTGCGGTTACCGGCAGCCCTACTTCATCTGCCGTCACCTTGCCGCCATATTTGCGCTGCATCGAGAGCCTAAGCATATTTCCTATAACAGTGGGTGAAAGCCCTGTCGTGTAGGAGTTAACCAAAAAGAAAAGCGGCTTTGATGTCAGAATCTCCATACAAAGACTTATCAGCCCATACAGTTCATCTTCCAACTTCCAGAGTTCACCATTGGGGCCTCTTCCGTAAGACGGCGGATCCATGATCACTGCGTCATACGTCTTTCCCCTCCTGCTCTCACGGGACACAAACTTCACCACATCGTCCACGATAAAACGTACCGGCTCGCCCGAAAGCTTTGATAGAGCCAAATTCTCCTTCGCCCGCATAATCATGCCCTTGGACGCATCCACGTGGCACACCTCAGCACTTGCGTGAGCCGCAGCAACCGTTGCGCCGCCCGTATAGGCAAATAAGTTCAGTACATTGATCTTCCTGCCCGCAGTCTTTATTTTTTCATCCATCCATTTCCAGTTCACAGCCTGTTCCGGGAAAATTCCGGTATGCTTGAAGCCGGTAGGCTCAACATAAAATGCAAGCTCCCCATATTTTATCATCCACCGTGAAGGCAGCTTCTTCAGAAACTCCCAGTTGCCGCCTCCGCTGCTGCTTCTGTGATAACGCGCATCTGCGGCGGCCCAAGCTTTTTCATTGCCCAACACAGGCCATATCGCCTGTGGATCCGGCCTTCTCAGCGTATAATTCCCCCAGCGTTCCAGCTTTTCCCCTCCGCCGGTATCGACCAGTTCATAGTCCTTCCAGTCGTCAGCAAGCAGCATTCTTTACACCCTCCAGTGCTTGTAAGTACTAGCGTCATTTCAAAAGATACCTGCGTCGTTGATGCTCTTTGACTGACAACGTATGACGTCATCACGAGCATCGCGCCGCAATCAGGTCACGTCTTATATAATTGTCCTTGCAGGCTCATCGCAGCAATTTTCATACCTTAGCTGCGATATGTTCTACTAAATCATGTACTAGAATTCTATCATATTTAAAGATTAATGTAAGATAGTAAATTCAAGATTCGTTTATTGAATTGGTAAACGCAGACTACCGTCTAAGATATATGTCGTTTGTATGCAAAATACTTGGGATTGTTGAAAAGCAATCCCTTTATGCTGCGGCAGTGTGGTTTTCCTAAGGCTGGCCGTTCGCTTTGCTCTCTGCTTGCCTATGCATCCCATGTGAAATGCTCCGACTGTAACACTGAATACCTCCTGCTTTTCTCCCGTAAATGCCGGGGATTCTGTCCAAACTTTCACCAACGGTGCGTTGTGGAGTTTTGAGAATATCTTGAAGAGATTTCGCTTGATGCTCCTCACAAACAGTGGGCTTTCACCATCCCCAAGGGACTGCGCCCATACTTTGTGAATAACCGAATCTGCCGTTAATAGCTGGGTTTATTTGGCTATATGCTCAATTGAAATAGTAGTTATGCCCACACTTGCTAACAAAGAAAACAAAGAAATTACAGGATAATGATATCTTCCTGCAACCTCCAATATTAAATGTGTTGCAACCGTGCCAAGTATGATTGTAATAATTACTAAAACACCAGCATTAATTTTCCTTTTAAAATAATAGATTGAAAACACACAGCAAAAACACATCATTAATAGGT
>CAYGHY010000145.1:0-7502 GCA_964349435.1 uncultured Oscillospiraceae bacterium | reverse complement strand
CAGTTCTAATTTCCGCAAAGCAATGATTGTTGAAACAGATTTTAATGATTCATTTCAATCACTTTTGTGTTTTACCCTACTAGTTGGATAATTTATTCAATATTGAGATGTCGCTAACATAATCCCATTTACATTATGTCCGTCCACCTGATCAAAAAGAATTGACAAAAGGTGTCAAACTTGTGCTCTATTTTTGTCTTTCTCAAAACTTCAATGTGATTAAAGAGAAGATGAAACAACAAGAACCTCTGTGAATCGTTAATTCAAGAAAGCGTATAATGATGGAATTCAAGAATAAATTCGGATGTTTGAGAATAATTAACTAAACTTGTACTCAATATAAATAGTGTAGTGGTGAATTGTTTTGCTATCATCGTTTGAACAGCCTTAAATCGACAATGACACACATGGATAACGGGATCGACAAGCAGAAAGAGATAGTAAAGAAGCTTAAACCACGACAAATAAAACAACCAGTTTCTGGATGGAACACTGTCAGAAATTGGTAAATTTGCGTATAAATTAAAAAGTAACGAAATAAAGAATGTTCGAACAGACTTTCAAGAATATTGACGACATCCTGCACAAGGATGCCGGCTGTGGCAGTGAATTGGATTACGTGGAACAAACCAGCTGGGTGTTGTTCCTCAAATACCTCGACGACCTGGAACGCGACAGGGTCACTACAGCCGAACTGACCGGTAAAACCTACATCCCCATTATTGATGAGGAGTATCGCTGGACTACATGGGCTGCGCCCAAGATCAAGAACGGGAATGGAACACTGAAAATTGATCATAACGCACTAACCGGTGATGACCTCACTGAATTTGTCAACGGGAAGCTTTTTCCTTATTTCAAGAAGTTTAAGCTATCTGCCGAAAGCGCCGACACCATTGAGTATAAGATAGGTGAGATTTTCAGCGAATTGAAAAACCGCATACAGAGTGGATACAATTTGCGTGAAGTGCTTAACCGTATTGATGAATTGAGTTTCCGCACCCATATAGAGAAGCACGAGATGAGCCATCTCTACGAATCCAAAATAAAGAATATGGGTAATGCCGGACGTAATGGTGGTGAATACTACACACCCCGTCCGCTCATTACAACGATTGTAAAAGTCGTTGCACCAAAAATTGGAGATAAAATTTACGATGGAGCGGTAGGTAGTGCGGGCTTCCTTTGCGAAGCGTTCAACTATCTTAAAAGCAGCAAATCCCTCTCCACAAAAGATGCCGAGATCCTGCAAAAGCGTTCTTTCTACGGAAAAGAGAAAAAATCGCTCGCCTATATTATCGGTATCATGAACATGATCCTACATGGTATTGAAGCCCCCAATATCATCCATACCAATACGCTCGCTGAAAACCTGGCCGACATACAGGAGAAGGACCGCTACGATGTGGTGCTTGCCAATCCGCCCTTTGGAGGAAAGGAACGAAAAGAGGTTCAGCAAAACTTCCCGGTCAAGACGGGTGAAACCGCATCTCTCTTCCTGCAGCACTTCATCAAGATTCTCAAGGCAGGGGGTAAAGCTGGTATGGTCATCAAGAACACCTTTTTAAGCAATACCGATAATGCCACCGTTGCAATTCGAAAAACGCTCCTAGAGAGCTGTAATCTGCACACCGTCCTGGATCTTCCCGGAGGAACCTTTACCGGTGCTGGTGTGAAGACGGTCGTACTGTTTTTCGAGAAGGGAAAACCCACGAAGAATGTCTGGTTCTATCAGCTAAACCTAGACCGAAATCTAGGCAAGACCAACCCGCTGAATGAGGCCGACCTGGCTGAATTTGTGGAGCTGCAGAAATCTTTTGCCGACAGTGACAATTCCTGGACCGTGCAGGTAAAAGATATTGACCAGACAACTTTCGATCTGAGTGTGAAGAATCCCAACAAGAAGGAAGAGGCCGCCCTGCGTTCTCCCCGGGCTATCTTAGAGGAGATAGAGGCGTTGGATAAGGAAAGTGCAGATATGCTGAAAACAATCTCTGAACTGATATGAAGCAAGGTTGGGAAATAAAAAAGTTGGGAGAGATTTGTAAAGTGATTGCTGGTCAATCACCCGAAGGAAAATATTATAATTCAGAAGGAAACGGACTTCCCTTTTATCAAGGGAAAAAAGAATTCTGTGAAAAGTATCTTGGAGTACCTTCAACGTGGACTACATACATAACTAAAGAAGCTGAAGCTGGTGATATTCTAATGTCAGTAAGAGCGCCTGTTGGACCTGTTAATTTTTCTACTCAAAAAATCTGTATCGGTAGAGGTCTTGCGGCAATTAGAGTGGGAAAAGTTATTGACAATGAATTTCTTTTTAATTATCTTTTAAAACACGAAAACGAGATCGAAGGAAATGCAGGAGCGGTATTTAATTCAATCAGTAAGAAACAAATAGAGCTCATTGAAATCCCCCTTCCCCCCCTCTCCGAGCAACAACGCATCGTATCAATTCTTGACAAAGTCTTCGCCGCGATTGATAAGGCAAAAGCCAATGCTGAACAAAACCTCAAAAATGCCTATGAAGTCTTTGATAGCTATTTGCAAGAAATATTTGATAAAAAAGACGAAAGTTGGAATGTTAGATCACTAAAAGAACTTACAACTAAAATTGGTAGTGGTGCTACTCCCAGAGGAGGTAGAGAGAGTTACAAGAAAGAAGGAATCTCACTCGTTAGAAGTATGAACGTACATGATTGGGAATTTAAAAATGAGAAACTTGCATATATTGATAACAAGCAAGCTAAAGAACTTGAAGGAGTAACACTCCAGGAAAACGATGTCCTTTTAAATATTACTGGTGCTTCAGTTGCAAGATGTTGTATTATACCAAAAAAATATTTGCCAGCGAGAGTAAATCAACATGTTTCAATTATTCGTCCAAAAAAAGATGTACTTGATGCAAACTTTTTGAATCTTCTTCTTACATCTAAACACTACAAAGATCAACTTCTTTTTATAGGTGAACAAGGTTCGACAAGGCAAGCAATAACAAAAGCACAAATTGAAGCCTTTAAAATTATATTTCCTGATTATAAACAACAACAATCAATCGTAAACAAACTTGACGCCCTTCGTGCCGAAACTCAGAAGTTGGAAGCCATCTATAAGAAGAAACTGGATTGCTTGGAAGAGCTAAAGAAATCGGTTTTGCAAAAAGCCTTTGCTGGGGAATTGATAGAAGATGTATGAGTAAGCAAATAAACATACAATGTGCAGTAATGCAGCCGGAAAAGAGTTATTTCAAAAATAATTCTCAGTTTGTTTGCATTAATCTCATAATTGTTACTATCTTTGTTACTAATAAGACTCACCACGCTTCCCATTTGAACAGCGCACCAGGGTGGGTTTTCGATTTTTATGGAGGATATCTGTCATGATATATTCGAAACCTCCACTTTCCATAACTGATCAAATTTCAAAACTTAAACAACGAGGTTTGAAGTTTCACGATGAGCAAAGAGCAGCTCATTATCTTTCTAATATCAGTTATTATAGATTAAGGGCTTATACCTATCCGTTTCAGGATAATACCAACCCGACTCATCCTTTCATCACGGATATTAGTTTCGAAGATATTATTGAATTGTATGTTTTTGATCGCCGGTTACGCCTTTTGGTTTTCAGTGCCATTGAAAAAATTGAAATAGCGCTTCGTACAAAAATTATTTATCAATTCTCTCTAAAACATGGCAGCCATTGGCACGAGAACGCCAACATGTACCGTAATCTCAACTATTTCAAATCAAACATAGATGACCTGTATAAAGAGGTTGACCGTTCAACAGAAACTTTTATCGAACATTATAAAAATACCTATTCTACTCCATATTATCCTCCCGCATGGATGAGCCTGGAAGTGATTTCTATGGGATTGCTCAGTAAACTGTTCAGTAATCTCATTAAATGTGATGAAAAGAAAGAAGTTGCAAAAGCATTTGGATTGTCGCATCCCATGATTCTTGAAAGCTGGTTGCATGCATTTGCTGGGTTGAGGAATATTTGTGCCCATCATAGCCGACTTTGGAACCGAAGGTTTACAATTGTCCCCAAAATACCCTATAACACGATAAATCCATTTATCAGAAATAGAAACATCAATGAAAATAAACTATACGCTCAACTTTGTTGCATAAATTATCTAATTCAGATCATTAGTCCCAATAGTAGTTTTGTTGCCAACTTAATGAAATTGCTGGGAACATGCACTCTGGTTGATTGTAAAGAGATGGGATTTCCCACCGATTGGAGAAATGAACCCATTTGGGTATAATTAAAACTTGGTATAAATGAACGAAGCGGAAACCAGGGCGGAATTGATTGATCCCATGCTCAAAGCTTGCGGATGGGGTGTGGTGGAAGGCTCTAAAGTCCTTCGCGAGTACCATATCACCGAAGGTAAGATACAAACCGGAGGTGGACGTGGTAAAAAGGAGATTGCCGACTATATACTGGTGCACAAAGGCATAAAGCTGGCTGTCATCGAGGCAAAGAGTGCACTCTTGCCGGTGGGTGAAGGGGTGATGCAGGCTAAGAAATATGCCCAGAAGATGCATCTGGAAACTACCTACAGCACCAACGGCAAAGAGATCTACCAGATCTGCATGAAAAGTGGCAATGAGGGTTTGGTGACAGCCTTCTTGAGCCCAGAGGAGCTTTGGAATAAAACATTTGCACAACAAAACGAGTGGAGAGAGAAGTTTGCTCACGTTCCATTTGAAGATAAAAGCGGTTCATGGCAGCTCCGTTACTACCAGGAGATTGCGGTGAAGAATGCCATGGAGGCACTGGCGAACGGACAGCAACGCATCTTGCTTACCCTGGCTACAGGAACCGGGAAAACGGCAATCGCCTTTCAGATTGCCTGGAAACTTTTTCAAACCCGATGGACATTGCAGCGCGACGGTGTCCGCCGCCCGAGGATCCTTTTTCTGGCTGATCGCAATATTCTGGCCGATCAGGCTTTCAACTCATTTTCATCCTTTCCTGAAGATGCTTTGGTTCGTATCAAACCGGATGAGATCCGCAAGAAGGGGCGTGTTCCCACCAACGGCAGTATCTTCTTCACCATCTTTCAGACTTTTATGAGCGGTACTGATGAGGATGGGAATCCTGCTCCATATTTTGGTGAATACCCAAGAGATTATTTCGATTTTATCATCATCGATGAGTGCCATCGTGGTGGAGCCAACGATGAAAGCAACTGGAGGGGTATCATGGAATATTTCAGTCCGGCTGTGCAGCTGGGACTGACAGCAACTCCCAAAAGAGATGACAATGTGAACACCTACCGCTACTTTGGGGAACCGGTTTACATCTACTCCTTGAAGGAAGGTATCAACGATGGTTTCCTCACACCATTCAAGGTGAAACGCATCAAGACAACCCTCGACGATTACATGTATACTTCCGATGATACCGTGGTGGAGGGTGAGGTCGAGGAGGGAAGACTCTACGAGGAGAAAGACTTCAACCGAACCATCGAGATCGTTGAAAGGGAAACGAAAAGGGTGGCAATCTATCTTGACGAGTGTAACCAGAAAGAAAAGGCCCTCATCTTCTGTGCCAACCAGGGTCATGCTGCTTTGATCAGGGATCTGGTGAACCAGTTAGCCAGGAGCAAGGATGCCTTATATTGCGTACGGGTAACGGCCAACGATGGGGAAGAAGGGGAGCGCTTATTGCGCGAGTTCCAGGACAACGAGAAAACGATCCCTACCATCTTAACCACATCACAGAAACTATCTACCGGTGTCGATGCAAGGAACATACGCAACATCGTACTCTTGCGGCCGGTGAATTCGATTGTGGAGTTCAAGCAGATTGTCGGTCGTGGAACGCGACTTTTCGACGGGAAGGAGTTCTTCACTATATACGATTACGTGGATGCATATCATCATTTTCTTGATCCTGAATGGGACGGCGAACCGTTGGAAGAAGAGCCTTGCATCAAGTGCGGAAAGAATCCTTGTGAATGTGAATATGTGCCACCAGCCCCCTGTCCTAAGTGCGGTCAGAGGCCCTGTATATGTGTAGTCGAGCCACCACCACCTTGTTACAAGTGCGGCCAGTATCCTTGTGTATGTAGCAGGAAGGCAAAAGTGAGACTTGCCAGGGGCAAGGAGAGAGAGATTAAGCACATGGTTTCCACATCCTTCTGGAGCGCGGATGGACGACCCATCTCCGCGGAGGAATTTCTGAGTAGTCTCTTCGGTGAACTGCCAAAGCTCTTCAAGGACGAGGAAGAACTGCGCACTATTTGGAGTAATCCCCTCACCAGGAAAATACTGCTCAACAAGTTGGACGAGGCCGGATTCCCTGCTTCAGAGCTGCGTATCCTGCAAAAGCTGGTCGACATGGAGAACAGCGACCTCTATGATGTTCTCGAGTATGTGTTCAATGGTGATTATGTTGCGTTGACCCGCGAAGCTAGAGCCAGGGCTGCTGAAGCCACCATATTTGCACTCTTGAACGAGAAGCAGAAGGAATTCATCTCCTTTGTATTGAGCAAATACATCGAATCAGGTGTCGATGAGCTCGATCAGGATAAGCTACCCATCCTGCTCACCAACAAGTACCACTCGCTCGAAGATGCAAAACAGTTCCTCGGTGACACCGCCGACATCAGCCGCCTCTTCATCGAGTTCCAGGAATACCTCTATCAGCAAAGAACGGCTTGATGCTGAAAGAATGTAATTCAAGTGATTGATTTTATATTAAATGGAGAGCGAACTTACCAAACAACAAAACCTTTCAATCATACCTATAGAATGAATTTGAAATTGATTCTAAGATAAAAACCTACTCTGATTATACATCACTTCTGAAGAAATTTAAAAGTATCGGATCGTTCACCAATCGATAATTGGTATCCACCACAGCTGCATTGGAAAAGGTAGTCTCTTTGTGTTTTTCAATGCCATAGGCATCGTGAATATGTCCGAACAGATGATATGCAGGACGAAGCCTTTTTATTGCTTGTAAGAGATCAGGGCAACCAAATCTGGTGTTGCCTGACTGGTCCAGGATGCCATATGGGGGGCGATGTGTAATAAGTACGTCGACATCATTTCCTATCAAATCAATCGTATTGGTATTCTGGTTTGATTCATCCGGAGAAAAGAAAAAAGGGATCCCCCAGAACCGGACTTGGTTGATTGTAACGCCACTATTGCAAAGATAGAAACAGTTCTCCGGGAGAAAACGCTGGATTCTTTCCGGAGCCTTTCCTTCAAGTGCATAATCGTGGTTGCCGGCGATGAAAATCCTATATGGATAATTCAATGAACCGAACCAATCAATGAAATCAAACACCTCATCGCCCGTGCCGGCAAACGTGATGTCGCCGGAGTGGATAATCACATCGGCAGCAGGCAAATTGCCCAACTGCCGATGTTGATTGTGAGTGTCAGATAGATGGAGTATTCTCATCTGAAAAATTCTTATATAAAGTCATAAAGTAGTTATTATTCAAAATGTAGTTTATTGAGTTTCTGAAT
>CAYGHY010000144.1:0-7507 GCA_964349435.1 uncultured Oscillospiraceae bacterium | reverse complement strand
GAATTTATTTAATGGGATTTATTTATTAATGGGGTAAATTCAAATGGATAAAGAAACAAAAGGAATGTTTGAACAGGTGCTGAATATGATTGGCATCGTGGACAAAAGGATGAAGGTCATGGAAACGCGACAGGAAGAAATCTTTAATGTTGTTAAATCAATTGAGCACAGCAATCAGGTGCACAAAGCGGAAATTGACAATGTAAATATTCGCTTGGCATATGCGGAAGGGACGCTAAATGCAGTCAGTGATGCGTTCGATAAGCGCAAAGTGGTATAAGCTGTCGGGGGGATGGAGTTGCCGACAGACTATTTCTGGTATTCTTTACGCCTTCAAGACGATTCCTCTGCTAATTCCGGTAAGCCTTTCGAATCGCTTGATAGACAAGCCATGTTTTTCTTTTAGCTACCTCTGCGGAGTCAATAGCATTATGCACAAGCAAAAGATCTCTTGCTTTCTCCTTGTCGGAGCTAAGAATATTCAGTGCATAATAAAAATCAGTAACTTTCCCCTCCCTTACATATTCTTTAAAGCTACTCCATTTGTAATGCTCGGGGTATGTTGCCATCCCTGCCTTAACAGGATTCATATGAATATACCTTAGGACAGTTAGAAAATACATGCCGTTTTCTACCGGCTCGCTTTTAAATCTATCTTGAAATAGATTTCCGAATGATATGGTATATCCCGCTAACACTATTCTTTCTTGACAACCTTGGCATAAATTACAACCACCTATGAGAAATTTAACAATATTTTGCAGACTGTGTCAAGATGTCAGCAACTCCGTCCCCCCCGACACGGTCCCCCAAAAAATCCTAAACTATTGTAATGCAAATACCGATAATATATATAGGTGTCACGGATGGAGGGATTTATTATGAGAATTGATGGCACGGAAGCTGTTTCTTTCAATACACCAAACAATACACCAAAGATAAATAGCGTGGATATTTCCACAAACAATAACGTCAGGCCTGACGTCACTGAGGTCAAAAGCAGGGTGGCGGATCGCCGCAGCCCATCGCAGATTACTGAGTTTGAAAGGCGGGAGCTTCCTGTTTCCGAGCAGGTGGTTATTGATGCTATTGAAAGAATTAATAGGGCATTGTCGGGATACAACAGGAGGTTTGAGATCTCCATACATGAAAAGACAAACGGAATTATGGTGAAAGTAATTGACTCTGATACAAACCAATTGATTAGAGAAATCCCGCCTGAAAAAATACTGGATATGGTGGCGAAACTGTGGGAGCTAGCTGGTTTGATTGTGGATGAGAGAAGGTGAGTGAATGTCAGCGAATAGAATTAATTCGACAAATTCTGCTCTGCGTTTGACCGGTCTTGGGGGAAGCGGCCTTGACACGGATACTATTATAAAGCAGCTAATGACTGCTGAGAAGATTCCCTTGACCAAATTGTATCAGAAGAAGCAACTGGCTGAATGGAAACAGGAAGCTTACAGGGAAATTACAAACAAACTGAGAGAATTGAAGGATACATATTTTAATGCGGCAAAACCGGAAAGCAATCTAACGTCGACAACCAGCTTCAAAAAATATACGGGTACTTCAAGCAATAACGCTTTTGTCACTGTATCCGGCAGTGCCGATTCTATAGCAGGCCCTCGTACCGTATCGGTAATAAGTGTTGCAACCGCCGGTAAGGCTGTCAGCTCAAACAGTGTTACTGATGCACTGACAGGAAATGCAGTCAGCGACTTTAATCTTTCAGGTAAAAAAATACAAATAACACTTGATGGCACTACAAGAGAAATAACACTGGACAATTATAACATTGTCGGGAGCGAAATAGTCAACAAAACCGGTACCGGACTTCAGACGCTTGTTAATGACGCCTTTGGAGCGGGCAAGGTCGTCGTTGGCTACAATGAGGGCACCCAAAGGCTTACTTTCGATACAACAGGAGGAGCCGGCAAGATTACGCTTTCCAGCGGCGCGACCAATGACGGGCTTGCCGCGCTTGGCTTTGCTTCAGGTGCAACAAACAGGCTGGATATCGGCAAATCCCTGGAGAGCTTGAGTACCTCCTTCGCAAATGACCTTACATTTAATATTGATGGGAAATTGAAATTTACCATCAATTCCAAGGAATTTACCTTTGATAAAACTGTATCGTTGGCTAGTTTGATGAATACTGTTAATGCAGACGCAGGTGCAAAGGTAAGCATGAAATATGATGAGACCACTGATAAATTTGTAATCACTGCCAAGCAGCTTGGTTATGGCGATAATATAACAATCGGCATAACCCAGGGAGGAAACTTCTTTGGCACGGGAGGAGCTTCCGGTATTTTTACCGGCAGTGCAACGACAGCGCAGGGCGGGGATGCCTCCGCAAGGATTGACGGACAGCTTGTTACCAGAAGCAGCAATGTTTTTACATTAAATGGCGCGACTTATACGCTGGCAAAGGCACATGCGAATCCTGCAACAGAGAGTGAGACGGTCTCGCTTTCCATGAATATTGATGAGATAAGAAAAAATATAAAAGGCTTTGTTGACAAGTATAATGAAATCATTTCCAACATCAATGCCAGGCTGACTGAAAAATATGACCGCAATTATCAGCCCTTGACCGACGAGCAAAAGAAGGATATGAGTGAAGACGAGATCAAGAAATGGGAAGATGCGGCTAAGACTGGTCTGCTTAGAAGCGACTCCATGCTTCAGAGCATCGCATATAACATGAGAAAAGCCTTGACGGACAGTGTTGCCGGTATATCTGTAAGCCTTTCAGCCATTGGGATAACAACAGGCAACTTCTACGAGAAGGGCAAGCTTTTAATTGACGAAACCAAGCTTAATGCAGCCATACAAAACGATCCCGACGCTGTTTCGGATTTATTTGCAAAAAAATCCGATATCAGCTACAGCGCGAGCAATACTGCTGCTCTCCGCGCGCAAAGATATAACAATCAAGGGCTTGCTTACAGACTTTCCGATATTCTTGATGATAATATCAGAACGGTGGGTGGCAAGGGGAGTTTACTGGAAAAGGCCGGCATCCGGGGAGATACTACTGAGTTCACAAGTCTGATTTATAAACAGATAGATAGATACGATGAGAATATTAAGACACTGACTAATAAATTGAATGATAAAGAAAACAGATACTATGAAAAGTTTACCGCACTGGAAAAGTATATTTCACAGATGAGTGCGCAAAGCAGCTGGCTATATTCGCAGTTCAACAGTTCCTCATCTTGATGCAGTAAAATACAGAAAATAATACTATCGGAGGGATGACACATGGCGCTTAACAATGCGTACAACCAATATAAACAGAACTCTATTTACACCTCTACTCCTGAGGAACTGACGCTGTTGTTGTATAATGGTCTTATTAAGTTTATTATGCAGGCTCAAGGCAGTTTGGCAGAGAAAAATATTGAGAAAGCATCCAATTCCATAATACGTGCCCAGGATATCGTCTGTCATTTCCGGGAGACACTGGATATGAAATACGACTTGTCCCAGGGTTTGGATGCTTTATATGAATACATGCATAAAAGGCTTGTGGAAGCGAATATTAAAAAGGATAAGGAAATACTTGAAGAAATCCTTAACATGTCCAAGGAGCTTCGCGACACCTGGGGGCAGGCCATGAAGCTGGCAAAACATCCACTGCGGCCACAGCAACAACTGCAGCCGCTGCATCCGGGGGAGCAGTACCTGGCAGCACAGGAGTAGAAAGATGGATAAGCATCCGGAAAAATACATCGAGCGGTTAAACGAGCTTTTGCTGAAAAAAAAGGCTCTTCTGCTTGACATTTTAGCTTTGACACAGGCTCAAACCGGGGCAATCACCGAGGATAGACTGGATAGCCTGAACGAGTTGATAAATAATAAGCAATTAAAGATTGATGAGACAACCAAGCTTGATGAAGAATTTGGAGTGTATTATTCAAGACTAAAATCTACTTTGGGGATATCCCACCTGGATCAGCTTGAAGCTGCAAAACTGGAGGGAGGCGCATTCCAAGGTGCAAAGCAGCTTAGGGAACTGACTGCCGGGATACTTGACATAATCCGGAACATCAGTGAAATTGAGAAAACAAACAGTCAGAAAAGCAATGAACTGCTAGAGCAGTTTGGAAAAGAAATCAAAAAAATCAATCAGAGCAAAAGAGCCAACAGCGCATATAAACCCGGGCCGGTCAACGCACCGTCCTACTTTCTTGACAAGAAAAAATAATAGATTTCCTCAATCGTTGCTTGAACAAAGACAGGAGAACCGTCTCCTTGTCTCTCCCTGTCTACTCTTTCGGGTAGACTTTTTCAAGGAAGGCGAATACTTTTTTCAGATATTCGTCCGGGAATTTTTCGAAGCCGGTGGCGTTACCGTTGTCTTCCGTCCGCCAGAGTTCAGTTCCTGAAGAATTCAGCGCCGAGTATTTTTGAAAAAGCTCTATACTGTTTTCCACAGGAATCAACTGATCTTCCTGACCGTGAATGAGCAGTAAATACGGTGGTTTTTCGGCAGTCAGCACATTGACAGGACTGGCATTGGCCGTATCAATGCCGGAAACCTCCATTGCAAAGGAGACTGTTTTGTTAAAGGGAAATGCCGGCAAGTGTGTCCACTGGTCGAGACCTTTCAAGAGATAATTCTGTAAATCCGAATATGGGCTGTCGGCGATGACCGCATCAACAGATTTGCTTTCGGCCGCTGCAAGAATGCTGGCGGCGGCACCTGTAGAAAAGCCCATAAGCGTTATGTGTTTAGAACCCTGGGAACTCATATAGTTAATGGCGGCCTTAATATCCTCCTTTTCATTGTAACCGAAGGTAGTGTTTTTACCGCCGGATTCGCCCGAGTTTCTAAGATCGAAGGTAAATACATGGTAGCCATTGTTAAGAAATTCCTTTATTAGATCCACTGTTTTTATACCGAACTGGAGCCTGTTGTTGCCATAGGAGTGGACGAGGATTACTGCCCGGTCACTGTTCCTTGCCTGAAAAAGCCAGCCCTTCAGGATAATCGACTTGTCAATACCCTTAAAGCTTATATCTCTGTATTCCGGCACAATATTAGAGGAAAATGTATCAATAGGCTTCTTCTCCGGATGCAGCAGCGTCCAGCTTTTATAGCCTGATATTACTACAGTTGAGAGAATAGCCAGCAGAAGCAGAATTGCGACAGTCAGAATAATGTTCCTGGCTTTATGTGTTTTTCTGACTGCATACGTAACCCCACTGATTCTCATATCCCTTACCTCCAAGCTTTTTAATCGGCATATTGGCATTTGCAGCGTATATCTCAATTATATTTTTATTTAAAAGTAATGTAAAGGCTATTAACAAATATGCTTTTGTTTCGGTATCGAAGGTTATATATTTCCGGTAAAGCTCGAATACAACACGAGGGATAATTAAATATTGCAGCTTTTGCGATTGACAGTTCTGAAAGCGTTATGTTATCGTAGAACTGAGATGGCTGCAATACGTTAAAACAAAAGGAGTGCTGCGATAATGTCAATACCAACACCACATATTTCTGCAAATAAGGATGCTTTTTCGAAAACAGTGCTTATGCCTGGAGATCCGCTTCGTTCGAAGTTTATTGCGGAAACCTATCTGGAGTCGCCGGTGCTCGTCAATAATGTGCGCGGTATACAGGGTTATACCGGGACATACAAGGGCAAAAGGGTTTCTGTAATGGCAAGCGGTATGGGCATGCCGTCAATGGGAATATATTCATATGAGTTGTATAATTATTATGATGTGCAAAATATTATACGAATCGGAAGCGCCGGCGCCATTCATCCTGATTTAAAGCTGCGCGACATTGTAATCGGCCTTGGCGCCTGCACAAACTCGAATTATTCCGCACAGTACCAATTGCCGGGAACATTTGCACCGATAGCGAGTTTCGAGCTTGTTTTAAAAGCGTATGAAGCTGCAAAGCGCATGGATATTGATATTAAAATCGGCAACATTTACTCCAGCGATGTGTTTTATGATGATGCAATGAGTCTTGCCAGATGGCAAAAGATGAATGTGCTTATAGTGGAGATGGAAGCCGCTGCTCTGTACATGAACGCTGCGAGGGCCGGAAAGAATGCTCTCTGCATCTGCACAGTCTCCGACTGTCCGCTTACCGGCGGTGATGAGTGTACCGCAGAGGAAAGGCAGATCTCTTTTACACAAATGATGGAAATAGCTCTTGAAACAGCTTAAAAGGTGCTGATATGAGAATAAAAAGAGTCTTTCTGGTGGTGCTTGACAGCTTGGGAATAGGTGAATTACCTGACGCCTGGCAGTATGGCGATGCAGGCAGCAATACGCTTGAGGCCGTAGCGGCAAGTGTAGAGTTTTATACACCCAACCTTGCCAGACTTGGTTTGTTCAATATTGACGGGGTTACCTGCAGGGAGCTGCATAAAAGCCCGATTGGAGCCTTTGCCCGGATGAAGGAAGGTTCAAAAGACAAAGATACAACTATTGGTCATTGGGAGATTGCAGGCATTGTTACGGATCGCCCGCTGCCAACCTATCCTGAGGGTTTTCCGCAGGAGCTTTTAGATACCTTTTCAGAGGCAACCGGCAGAAAGGTGTTGTGCAACAAACCGTATTCTGGAACTGAAGTTATCATGGATTATGGGAGGGAGCATTGCGAGACAGGCGCCCTGATTGTGTACACCTCTGCGGACAGCGTTTTTCAGATTGCCGCCCATGAGGACATTGTGCCGATAAAAAAGCTATATGAGTATTGTGAAATCGCAAGGGGAATACTAACCGGTGAGCATGGTGTGGGCAGAGTAATTGCTCGTCCGTTCACCGGTAAATATCCGGACTTTGAAAGAACAGCGAACCGGCATGATTTTTCGATAAATCCCCCCCGCGCCACTATGCTTGATTACCTAAAAAACAGTGGTTTTGACGTGCTTGCCGTTGGTAAAATTTATGATATATTTTCGGGGAAAGGTGTATCGGAATCAATAAAAACCAATAGCAATAAAGAGGGCATGAACCGTACCATAGAGCTGTTAGAGCGTGATTTTAAAGGCCTCTGCTTTACAAATCTTGTGGACTTCGACATGCTGTACGGCCACCGCAATGATGCCGAAGGATATGCGGCTGCATTAACGTCTTTCGATATATGGCTTGGAGAGTTTATTGAAAAAATGTGTATGGATGATGTGCTCATAATTACGGCCGATCATGGCTGCGATCCTTCTACCAAAAGCACCGACCATTCCAGAGAGTACGTTCCATTGCTGGTATTCGGCAACGCAATAAAGGCATCTGTAAATGCCGGCACCAGGGAATGTTTCAGTGACATTTCAGCTACTATTCTGGACATATTTGGCGTAGAAGGTGCTGTAGACGGCAAAAGCATATTACCGCTTATCATATCGCAGCCAAGCTGCAAACTAAGGTGTGAAAATCGCTGCGACTAGCTCACAAGGACAATTATACCTTCAAAAGCTCAAAAGAGTCTGATTTTTAAGCAAGCTTTTGAAGGATAATTATATAAGGG
>CAYGHY010000143.1:0-7539 GCA_964349435.1 uncultured Oscillospiraceae bacterium | reverse complement strand
ATCGTATAGTTTTCTGGTAATTCTGTATTGGAAGACTGTAGATAGGGAGCTTGACTGGTAATATTTTGATGATGCTCTTTCTTTTTAAATTTGCTCATCCTGTTATTCATTCTGTCTTATTCATAGACAGCTTATGTTCAACACTGAGTAATTTCTGTATGGTGGCACAGCAGGTATAAGAATCATCAATCCCGATCTCCTCAGATGTAATTTGATTCCCGTTCAACTCAATTTCTCCATTCTCAAGCTTACCAATAAAAATCCCCAGCAAATCAAGCTGCCTCCGTCCATCCAGACAGTCAAACATATCCACCATTATTAATACTTCTTCAGACTTCATTGTTTTATCTTCATCCATAAAGGTCATTCCCTCCATAACTCATATTTTGGAATGTAGATGCACCTTGCTTATCCCATCTGCATTCCTGAGGCCTGCTCTGGAGAATTAAAAGGGAGATCGTCCTGGGTAGGTGCTTGATTCTGGTTCATGCTCAGCGCCTGATGAAAGGCATTGATGACGGCATCATTTAACTGCTGGCGGAATGCGGCGGTTACTGGAAAGCAGATATCCTTGTACTCTCCGTTGCCAGCTTTGTAGCTGGGCATGGATACAAACAAGCCTTTGCTGCTGTCGATAATCTTCACATTGCGGATAGCGAAGCAGTCGTTCAAATTAACTGATGCTGTAGCCCGGATATTTCCGGTAGGTCGGATGGAGCCGATCTTCACATCCACTTTCATGGATAGGGGTTGAGCAGCTGTGTTTTTCTTGGCTGCTCCAGCTACCGTGTTTTCATTTTTCTTCATGGTCTTTTCCTCCTGCGTTAATTTTGTATTTAAAAAAAGACAGCTTCTGCTGTCGGGTGAATTACAGGTTCATAGATTGACCGCCTTGCTGCTCCTGTGCAGATTGATGAAAGTCTATCTGTTTGAAGCCAAAGCGGTCAACATAGTGGAATTCGCTATCGTTCTTGTCGTATAGCTCAATGACATCGGACATGGACAAGGAATGCCCTTTGAACTCAGGCGGATGATGCAGATTGAATTTCTCAAAGATGGTATCAAGGTTGTTGGTTTCAAGCTGTCCGTCATACACCACTTGATAGTTTTCGGGGTCGGGTTTTCCGAAGCCTCCTTTGATTAGTTCATCATAGCCGATGAATTTCACCATTGGGTCAGCTTCCGGCTTGAGCTGATAGATGCGGCAGGACTTGAGGTTTGGTTGCTCGCCGTATTCTTGCTTGCCGTTTGCTAACCGATCGTATACACCGCTTACCCATTCCACATCCAGTCCTTGCTTTCCTTTTAGGAAGTCATTCAATTCCCCACAGTGGAACATGAGATCAACTACAGCCTTGCCATCGTCTATGTAGCCTGCCGTATTGCCGTAGAAAATGATGCGGTCTTTCTTGATATACATTCCAGGCATATCGGTATCTCCTTTCACAGATTCATTTGCATCCCTTCATTCCGTTGCTCGCATTCAGCCTTGAATGCTTCCAGTGCTTCTTTAGAAGGATGTATCACCTCACCTTTGACAAGCTCTAATACATTAAAGTCATTGTGGTCGCAAATCATGATCCGGTGCTGATAGGGTTTTTGCAGTTCCACATATTCTATAACTTCCTTTTCACTATAAAGTCCCACACCGACATTGTATCTGCCATTCTCCAAAAAACTGTAGCCGCTGTACTTTGGCGTTAGTTCATGTTCATTGGCAACGGAGTGAAGCTTCATTTGGGAGAGCTTAAGCTGTGCCCAATCAGGCAGCAGTTCTGTCTTGATGGTTCCGTGAAAGTTCTCACGCCGCCATTCAGTACATTCGCCATCATATAAGCAGGTTGCTTTTACCATTCTGCCTCTTGCGGTTGGGCAGCAGCCGTTGCCATGCTGTGCAAGCCACAGTTGATAGCATCCATCTTGGTAGCGTTCATTAAAAGTCTCAGGCTTCATGACAATGATCTTGCCCACGAAATCTTCGTTATAACTACTGTCTTTGACACAGTCATCGATGGTAAATATTTTTGTATTTTCCATCCTCAGACCTCCTTACTTTTTTGCCTCTTTATTTTCTTCTACAAGTGCAATTAGCTTTGCGGCAAGGGAAAGGAGTGTTTGCTTCTCCATTGTTTTAACAGCAGAGAACACAAACGCCTCCACCGCCTGAGGCGACTGGTCGCCGATCTCAATGAGAGCCACCTTTTGAGCGGTTACCCTACCCTTGTCCATGCCTAATTTCACAATATCGCCATTGTTAATCTCAGCGGCACGGCGCAACTCTTTTGGGATCAGGACACGACCCTTATCATCCACCACCTTATAAATAGCTTTATTACTGCTCATCCGGAACACCTCCGTTCATCAAGACGCTGCGGACAATTTTGGGACTGATACCAAGCTCTGCAAACAGTTGACAAAGCTCATCAGGAATAAACTCTGACAAATCTGCTTTTGTGATAATAATTGCACCCTCCGTGCAGATAATTTCAATGTCGCTATCAAAGGGAATGTTTGCCCCTTCCAATAGCTCGTTGGGTATTCTGAATTCATGTATACCCTGCTCTGCTTCACGCATCTCAGCCTCCATACCATCCTGTGTAATGACAAATTCACTGTAGGAATTAAGCGGATGGACCGTAGATCTGCTTATGTAGGCAAGTCTCACTGTGTCACCAGACACAAGCCCCATATCACCCAGTAGTTGTAGGGGGATTGTCAGCTTCCCCTCTTTGTCCACAGTACTTTCAATCTCAATAATTTTCATTGCATGATTCCTCCTTAAAGTCCCATTATAGGGATTACTTTTTGTCATTCCGCATTGTCAAAATCACTTGCCGTATTAAACAGATCCATCTGAACCGGCATATCCCGCTTGCGCTCCGAAGTGTCGTAATTGGAGATGAGTACTTCAGGGTATTCGCAGCCTCCATCATACCGCTGCGCCAGATTGTTCAGACGGGTGACAGACTCAATCTGATAACCATCGTACAACTCCCTGATGTATTCGCAGTCATTGTAAGACACAAGAAATTTACCCTCTATCTGTGCGAGAGTGTCCCGGAGGCGAGCATGATCCTCTTTGCGAAATTCCACTTCGTAGTGCCCCTCGGTTTGATAATATGGTGGATCACAATAAAAAAAGGCAATATCTCTATCATAATGACGGATCAATGCCTCGAAGTCTTTGTTTTCAATTAGTGTATTTGCAAGTCTGCGATATGCCTGCCATATAAGATGGAAAGTCTTTCGCACATCAAAGGGCTGGCAGCCAAAGGAAGTACAACCGCTGCCATAGCTGTACCGTATAAGCTTGAAAAAAGCTGACGCACGTTTGACATCATTTACTTCTGCATTCTCAGTCAGGATGGCTTTGATTTCCTCAAACTCTGGCTCACACAGATAGCTTTGAGAAAGCTTTAGTTCCTCTTTTAGGTATTCATCGGTGAATTCCTCTTTCTTCAGAAATTTCCTTAGAACTTCGAATTCATCTCTTGAGTTTATGGGTAAGAATGCAAGCTCCATCAGGAATTCTAGAGGGCGTTGCTTAACACAAAAGAACAGGTTGGAAAGATTGGAATTGAAATCATTGTAAACCTCCATACACCTGCTATCCGGGTTTTTTCCGAAGAGTACCCATCCTCCCCCTCCAAACACCTCAATGTACCGTCCATATAATTTGGGTAGGCGTTCATATATGAGTTCTCTTAATGCCTTTTTACCACCTACCCAGCTAATTATACTGTTCAATAAATCATCACCTCCTTGACCTGCTGCTGATTTTGTCCATATCGGTTTTCATACAGCTTCCATCCTTGCTCCAGCAGATAAAACCTACACGGGGATAGGGACAGCCTCTGCATTTTTCTGTATCCTGCGGGTCGGCTATGGTGTAACTTTGTTTTTGCTCGTCCACTTTTTCATCAGGCATATTTCCGCTTTGCTCCATCTCTCTCAACTCCTTTTTGAGCACAAAAAAAGACGCTGCCTTATAGGTAACGTCTACAATTGAATGATTTTGAAATTCAAGACTTGTGGTATCGGACCTTCATGTCATCCACCACCCATCAGTAAATATGTGAGAATTACATATGTGAAATACCCTGCACATAAAAACACTGCAAGGGGAACATTTCTCTGTTTCGTTACCACGGAATAAATGCAGGCAGGTATGACAGCAAACAGAAGTATTGCCATGAGTCCGTAAATTCCAAAGCAAAACCCCAATGCTGATACTAGCTTAATATCTCCACCACCCACACCGCCATACTTTATTGCGATTATTAAAAGACTTGCAGCCGGGAGTAGAAATCCTGCGATTCTATCAAACAGCAGAAGATATGGAGTTTTAAAAAAGAAAGCGGATACACCGCCGATCAGAAGGATTGTAATCCAAGTCCAATCAGGTATAATCCGCTTTTTAAAGTCAGTTATTGCAGCCCAAACCATTGGGATAGCACAAAACAGCATCATGATTAACTCCCCGTAGTGACATCATCAGAATACATGCTGTCAACCACCTTCATTTTCAGATTTCCCCCTGCGATCCATTTGGATAGAGTACCTCCAGGTGTGTGGACATCTGTTACTAGAAGCTGCATAATGTAGTCCTTGTTGTCGGGAAACCACACCGGGACATATTGCTTTTTGTATCGATAGGGTGAGTTTGGGTTTTCTCTGAAGGTAAAATGATTTGGGCTTTCCATCATCAGAGGAATGGCTGTTTGATAGCGGTATTGGGGCAGATACACCTCGGCAGTCTGTGGGGATATGATCAATTCCGGCTTGTCATAGTTTGTATCAACCGTGGTTGTTACTTTTATAGAAAAGCCATACCCCGATTTTATATATCCTTTATCCTGTGTCTCATAATCTATGGCTGCATTAACTTTTAGTTCAGCATAAAAACTTTTCCAAACAAACCTGTCATTTTCATACCGTTGTTCAAGCCATGTTACTCTCGGATTATCAAACCTCTGGGGTTGTGCAGGGATAGTGGTACTTTCTGTCGGCTGTTCGTAAACGACATTTTGTATGATTGCCTTTTGAGTATAGGTATTGTTTGCTGCGGATTCTTCGTTGGCCAGAGTATGGTCAGGGTTGATGGTTGCAATCATGGTGATGTTTTTATCAGCCTGTACATTAGGAGTATCCCATTTGACTGAAACAATGTTGTATGTATCGCCTTCCATAACCACAGCATTTACACGCTTTGACACCGAAAGCTCCGGTATTTCAAACAAGACCGCCACCTTTTGACCGGGAGTAAAGTCACGGCTCCCCTTGTTTGATACCTTGATTGTGGTAATAACCGTCTGATTTTCCTTGTACTTATCTGGCGTTATTCTTTGCACATCCAGGTCATATGGTCGTTCCACCACCGCAATACTAGCATTAACAGTGTTGTTGCTTATATTTATATCCTTGTATTCCTGCTGTGGTAAAATATCCGACCTCAGCTTGATTGTTGCATCTTTCGCTCCAGCTTTTGCTTTGACAGTAAAAGTTTTTGTTTCATGGGGATCAAAGCTCGCCTTAGACGGGATCGCCGCTGTTCTTACATTATCTATCAAAGTATTTAAATCCACACCTGACAGTGCTTTGTCAGTGTCATTGGTAAAATACACTGTAAAGCTGTATTCTTCCTGTTCGTAGACTGTCGGCGGCGAAGATAGATTAACCCATAAATCGCAGAACTTTTCTTTTGGCTTGTCAGGGTCAACTGGAGGTTTATCAGGGTTGACGGGTGGTTTGTCTGGATTAATTGGTGGCTTCTCTGGGTCCGCTGGTGGCTTATCGGGATCTTTAGGCGGTTTGTCAGGCTCTTTAGGTGGTTCTTCGGGTTTTGTCGGCTTGTCCGGTACTTTCTCAGTGACAATTATCTTTGAAACAGCAGTATTATCACTCGGGTATTCATCCTTAAATCCTTCCGGCACCCCAATGCTTGCCCACAGCTTATAGACCTCACCCTTACTACCAGCCTTGTGTTTAGTTGTAATTGTTTTTGTTTCTTTGGGTTTAAAGCTCCATGTATTAGGTATTTGCGCCAAAGCACCCTCGTTTTTTGTTCCCTGCAATTCTACATTGTGCAACTCCTTGTCCGAATTGTTTATGAAGCTCATAGTAAAGCTGTAGTCCTCATGTTCATATACCGTCGGTGGTGCAAAAATACTTACCGATAAATCGCACAATTTTTTCGGGTCTGGCTTATCATCAGGCGGTGTTGGACCATCCGGATTGTCAAGATTATCTTTGGGTTCAGATGTCTTGGTAGGCTCCGGGGTAGGTTTGTTAATGATCTGTATGTCTGCCTTGGTTGTGTTGTTTGAAAGATTCCCATCAGTAAAACCTTCCGGCACACCAATATTAGCCCACAGGTGTATCACACTTACAGAAGTGTCAGCTTTGCGTTTGATGGCGTATGTTTTGCTCTCATTGGGTGCAAAGTCTTGTATATTCGGGATTTCTTGTATCAGGGCATCATCAACCTTCCCTTTCAATGGCACATCATAGGCTGGTTGGATTCCACTGTTCGTAAATATAACATCGAAGGAATATATATCACCCCGATACACTGTTGCGGGGGCATTGATAGTGACAGAGAGGTCATTGGCATCCTGCTTTTTAAACTTGAAATAAAAGTCTGCTGCCGGAATCATATAATTTATTCTTTGAGTGATGGATACCTGGGTCGGACTTTTACCATCAGCATATCCGGCTGTCTCAGGTGTATAATCCCATTCCAGACCTCTGTATATAAAGTTTCGGGAAAGGGGAATATCATCCTTTGAAAAGATTACACTGGTAGTTTTATATGGATAAATATATTCCGGCACCCCTTTATCTTGTACCGTTAGCTTCCCGTAAACCTCCTGCTTGTTTTCACTGCACCAGGTGGCATCTACATCGATTTTTACAGGAGCCTGATAAGAGATTTCCACATTTCTCATAGTCTCATAGGCAATCAAGGTTTTTGGTGTCCATCCGAACCCTGCAGTGAGATTATCAAAGTCCTTATCTACATCATATATACCAATGACATTTCCAGTGGAACGATTATGAACCTCTATAGCTAGGCTGCCCTTTAGTGTGTACGTCTTTCCATCTCTTCTGTCGATAAGCTCTGCAATGTGTTCCCTTTCATGTTCTGCAATAGTATTGGCGTTTATAAGACTTATACGTTGTGGTGTTTGGAAAACCTTTATCCTCCTGTCCTGGTCATCATAAACTTCTTTCAAATTTATTCCTAATGTGCGGTAACGGACATCATAGGTGGCTTTCACCTGAAAAACCACGTTTGCAGTAATTGTTAGAACTGCTCCATTATCCGTTTTAGCAGTGATGGTGAATGCGCCACAAGATTCTTTATTTTCTATGGTTAGAATGCATCTTTGAGCAATCTCTTGAGTTTTACCGTTAAATGTTGATTGAATGCTCGTAATTGCACCCACTTTAGCTGTTGTATCAATTGCCACCTGAGCAGGAAAATTTTCTACAGCTACGACACCGCTTTCGCTCACCAAGCTGTTTACAGGTGAAACA
>CAYGHY010000142.1:0-7599 GCA_964349435.1 uncultured Oscillospiraceae bacterium | reverse complement strand
GTCAGAATTCTACTGATCTCTTGGAAGTAAACTCGTTATGTAACCCGGGAAGGTAGGTAATAAGGCATCTTTTCGTAAAAAGACGCAAGGCGAATAAGCCATCAATGGGAATTTCTCATAGAGAAGTCCACTGAGGTGGCACTTTGGATGGGAAGCACTCGGGTCAAAATAGTGGTTAATCGTCTGGTCCCGATGTATAGTTGTGATAGAAGAAGCGACGGCTAACTTCGCGCTTTATTGTCTTGAATCAGGCTGAGCAATCGGGGGGATTGAACTACCTGGTCAGGCTCAACAAAGGAAATGCCCAAAGCCTTTGGTGCATCTTCCCCAAAGGCGAAGGCAAAGAGTTCAAAGGGTGACTTGCCGTTGAATTGCTTTCTCTTGACACTGTTGACATGAGAGAAAATCCAGTCAACAGTGTCTTGCGTTAGGCTGTCGAAGCTGCTTCCTTTGGGCAGGATATCGCGCAAGAGCGTGTGGTTCTTCTCAACATGCGGCTTCTGGTAAGCTTTGTTGGGGTCGCAGAAGAAGAGTGAGGTTTCCTTGATATCGTCCAATCCGGTTTCAACGGTAAAAACATCCGCGAATTCACCGCCGTTGTCTGTAAGTACAACAGGGAAAAGTGTACCAAAGCACAGATGAGCTGCAGCCAGGTGTTTCTTGAGGGTGATAATTTTTGCGGAGACCTCGGCAGCGGTTTTGTTATCCAGCAAGAGGCCAAACATGAAGTTGCAGAAGGTGAAATCAAAGGTCAGGATACATTTGCCGCCAATCCTCCCAATCACGGTATCCATTTCGACCCAGGAGCGGGTGTTGTTCTGGTCACAATATGCTTCGAAGTCCTCATAGCATTTGCCGATTTTGAGGGCAGCAGGGACATAAGGAGGACATTGTTTTCTTCTGGGCTTGAATTTGACCATTCTGGGCAGATCAATGGCTGAAATGGAGAGATAGCCTTTATTCACATATCTATAAACACTGGATTTGGATACACCCAGGCAATGAGTTTGAAGGATATGGTATAGGTGTTGGCCTTCCTTGACGCCATTTGAAATAATGCGGTCATTATCGTAGAAAACCTGGTGGTTGAGCGAGATGCCCGTTCGCACTTCGGATAAAGTGGCTTTGTAGTCCTGGTGTGCTTGATTGGCGAAGTAGAACTGTTTGTCTTTTCTGCAACCGTAACTCCTCTTGCTGCAAGGATTGCAGACAAAGGGTGCCTTGAGCAGCAAAGGGCAGGGCTCATGGGGCAGTTCTTCACCGTATTCATTGTGTCTGACATAGTTTGCTGCCCTGACCGTGATG
Organism: uncultured Oscillospiraceae bacterium; assembly: GCA_964349435.1. Taxonomy (GTDB): domain Bacteria; phylum Bacillota; class Clostridia; order Acetivibrionales; family DTU013; genus CAYGHY01. The sequence continues at coordinate 6,294 of CAYGHY010000142.1, read as the reverse complement.
TGTTTCTTCACCTCCTTGGAGACAGTCGTCTGGTCCTTGCTGATCCTGCGGCCAATGGCTTTGAAGGTCATCCCGTGATCTAAACATTCCTGAATCTCTATGCGTGCTTCCAATGTCAAATGCTTGTTCCTGGTTGTTTTCAAGTCTGTCATTTTCTCTCTCCATCCCCCGAGAGTCTCCCAGACTGAATTCTACTCTTTTCGGCTTCCCACACTAAACGCCATACCCTTGTCCACTGTGGAGCTTACTTTGGGAATTAACTTAACAAAGGAAAGTAAAGCTTTTCCCTATGAACTGTTGGCAATTCTCTTTCTATTAGTGCTATACTTGCTTGTACATCGATAAGCTGGGGGTTCTGATATGAAAAAATGCGGGGTATGGTGCTTGTTGGTTTCATTAATGATGCTTATGGGCTGTGCAAGGCCGGCATTATATGAGAGTAACGGTAATAAAGATGAAAAGGTCATCACTCTCCTATCATTCCCTGACCAGGATAAGTTTTACTTGCAGGCTGCCATTGATGCCGCTCAATTGGATTTCCAAGTAGAGATTATTGAAGTACCTCAAAACCAGTACGAAGACAAGGCAAAGATGATGTTGATGGCACAAGAAGCCACGGATTTAATTATGGTCGATGCACCCAACATTGCCAGCTACGCATCCTCAGGCATGCTCGAGCCCCTCAATATGTTCTGGGAAAAGAATGACTTTGCAGATTTGACTGAATCAATGCAAGAGACTGTTCAATGGCAAGGGAAAATTTGGGCAGCACCATTAAACGATGCCACATGTCTCTTATTTTATAACAAGCTGATATTTGAGAAAGCAGGGATTATTCCTGCTCATGATATGAGCGACAGCTGGTCACTTGATGAACTGCTTGAGAACGCGGTCAAGTTAACTAAGCGCAATCAAAAAGGTGAGATTATCCAGTATGGCCTTCAGCCTGTTATGTTCACGCCGGACAACCTTGTAGAAGGCATGGCTTTCACCCAAATGCTATATTTGTGGTGGTTTGGAGGCAGCATCCTGGATGAAAGCATGACCAGGGCATCAGGATTTTTTAACAGCCCAGAAAGTCTGGATGCATTGAAGTATTTTCGATCGCTATACGTGACACAACAAGTAGCACCGCTGTATGAAATAAGCAATGGTTTTGTAGATGGCAAAGTTGCAATGTGGATTACTGGCCCCTGGATGCTGGGAACCTGGCGGGACAATTATCCGGACTTCTTTCAAAATGGGTGGGGTATCATGCCGCTACCACACGGAATTGTGGAGGCAAGTCCAAGTGGTAGTTGGAATATTGCTATGACAGCACAATCAAAACACAAACAGGAAGCATGGCAGGCTTTGGAAGCCCTGACAGGAAGAAATGGTATGAAGATATGGTGCGAAGGGACCGGGAACTTGCCAGCAAGGTCCTCCGTCAGTAAAATTGCGGATTTCGCTTTAATGCAGGATGCATATGAACTTGCCATGATACAATTGCAGACTACCAGTCGGCCCCGCCCGGTAAGCCCATACTACCCGGGCATATCACGCGCTATAATTGATTGTTTCAACAGCGTAGCCTTTGGCGAGGAACCATCGGAAGCCATTAAAAAAGCCACTGAACGGATTGATTTGCTTCTTGGCAGTACAGACCACAGTATATCCACACCAGAGGAGTCTCCATGAGAAATGGCTTTCGGAGCCTCCCTATTCGCAACCAGATAGCGCTGGTTTTTTCGATATTGTTTTTGATTATCATGGTTGGCCAGACTGCCAGCAGCACAATCATCACTTCCAACGCTGTTGGGATACAGGCCAACGATTATATTCTTGGAACCCTCAAACAGACCTCTCTCAGAATGGAATCCCTTGTAGATTCATTTCGTATGATGGCCAATACTATCGCGTCAAATGAGATTATCACCGAAATTCTAGTCCGAAACAACCGGGCTGCGCAAGGAAAAGACAATTACACGCTGCAATATGAGGATAATCTGAAACTGCAAAAAGAGATTTCCCAAACATCCATCGCTTTTCGAGGTCTAAATTCTATACAGATCATAGCGCCGTCCTATGTTATCAGCTATAATTTTGTCAGTGACTCACCTTTCAACGCTGGTGAACTGTCTCAAAGGGAATTGCAGCGTTTGGAGGAATCAAGCGGTGGGCTGGTATTATTGTCAACCAAACGTGAGCCTGTTGACAAGCTTAACGCCAAAGCCAAATATGTATTCAGTGTATCTAGAAAGCTGTACCGATTTGGCGATCATCAGGAATTGGGTTATCTGTTCATAAATATCCAAGAAAAAATAATTCGCTCAGTCATTGAAGATGTAAGCATTGGAACATCAGGGACACTTGAATTGTTTGATTCTGAGGGGGTTGTGACATCTGCTCGTGATGAGGATATGATAGGCAAAAAGCTGGATTCTGGATTAGTCAATCAGATTCCCTCAGTTGGTGGAGGTGGTTATGAGATCGCGAACAGTGTATTGACTGCCTATTACTTCTCTGATTCTCTCAATTGGGGGATTATCACCAAGTTGCCTGTCAGCGAAGTAACAGCTTCATTTGTGCGAATCAGGCAAACCAACTTGATTATTGGTATCGTTGGTATCCTGCTGGCGGTGCTTGCTTCGGTAACTTTTGCAAAGCAACTAACCAAGCCACTGGAATCATTAGTAGAGTCAATGTCCCAAATCCGCGCAAACCATCTTGATGCGCGCGTAAAGACGGGCGGCGGTAAAGAGTTGGGCCAATTGGGAGATACTTTCAATGATATGGCAGAGGACCTCAACAACATCATTCGTGTCAATACAGAAATAGAAATTGTCAGTAAGGAAGCGAGATTACGAGCAATTCAAGCGCAGATCAACCCACATTTTCTTTACAACACACTCGATACGATCTACTGGAAACTGATTATGGAAAACCAGGAAGAAATCGGAGAATTGGTCGTTTCACTCAGCGAAATACTTAGGTACAGCATTTCCGGTAGCGGCGAGAGGATGGTTTCACTGCGCAGGGAACTAAATGTATTGGAGCATTATCAGCAAATACAGGATGCGCGTTTCAAAGGACGTATCATCTGGAGAAAAGAAGTTCCAGAAGAATGCTTACTTGTGTACATGCCAAAAATGCTAATCCAACCTGTCGTGGAGAATGCAATTCTTCATGGCATGGATGCTGATCAACAAATACTAACCATTCTTGTGACTGCAAGCATCTCGGATGGTGTTATGGAGTTGTGTGTATCTGACAATGGCAGGGGAATACCTCAAGAGCGATTATACACAATTCTCGACACTTTGGTGCAAAAGCCTTCCGAAGAACGATCTGGCTTTGGGCTGTCAGGTGTTCACCGCCAGATCCAATTGCGCTTTGGCATAGATTACGGGCTGAGGATTAGTAGTCAGGTCGGCGTTGGAACGCAAGTAATTATTAGGATTCCGGTTTTGGAAACGACTGAGGAGCAGTAACATGAAAATTATGTTGGTGGACGATGAAGCGGTAGTTCTGGAAGGAATAAGCAGGATTATTCTGCAATCCGGAAAACAGTGGCAGATTATAGCCGCTCTTTCAAGTGGCGAGGCAGCCTTGGATGCTATGGAGTGTTTGCGACCAGAAGTCGTCATCAGCGATATCCGTATGTTCAAAATCTCAGGAATTGACCTGGCGCGTTTTATTCAGTTGAACTATCCTGAAACTCTGGTTATCCTGCTGACAGGACATGCTGACTTTGAATATGCGCAACAGGCGATTTCATATGGCGTTTTTGAGTACCTTCTAAAACCCTCCCGATACAGCGAGATTTTGTCTTGTTTGGATAGGGCACAGAAGAAGCTTACTGAGCTGCGGCTGATACAAAACGAAAAGCAATCAATGGTCGCACAGATGAATGCGGACATTACTAGGCTCAGAGAGAAGTTACTATGGGATCTTGCACTTGGCTTAATACCAATCAGTGCTGATATCAATACGGAAATCGAAAGGCTATCACTCAAAGGAGCAGCCTTTGGCATTCTCTTTTGTGCCTGCAACAGTATTGCCGGGATGGATATACACCTCCAGACAGAAAAAGAGCAGGAAACTTATTTTTTGTCAGCACTCAGGAATCTGTTCAATATGTCAGTGATTCCGGAAGGGCCAATGGCTGCTTCAGTTATTATGGTTTGTGACGAGTCCTTCGCATGGAACTTGAATTACATTAAGGAAAAGCTGCAAGAAGCCGCTGCAAGCTGTGGTGACATTGGAAAGGCTGGGATCTCCGCAGGCTGCAGCACAATCACCTTGAACGCAGTAAATTTATACGATTGCAGAAACGAAGCATTATGCGCGATGAATAAAGCCAGAAAACTTGAGGCTGAGATCTTGCTGTATGTACCACATGAAACTACATATACAGAGCAGACATCACAGGCGATCTTTTCTGCTCTTCGCTATATTGATGAAAACTATAGAAACAACCTGACACTAAGTGACATTTCTAAATCTGTTTTTCTGAATCCGTGCTACTTATCTATGCTCTTCCGAAAGGAAACGGGCAGTACCTTTACAGATCATGTTCATGGGCGACGTATTCAAGAGGCCAAGCGGTTACTTGAACAGACAAACCTGAAGCTTTATGAAATCGGATATAAAGTAGGTATAGCTGACCAAAGCTATTTTTGTTCCCTCTTCAAGAGGATTACAGGCATGACGCCTACCCAGTATCGGGATACAGGAATAAAGTCCTAAAAAAACTGCAATTTCACCTAAAGAATGCCATAACAATGAATGGCATTGTTAGAATATGCTTAGGCCAAGTGAGGAAGGTGGATTGACCATTTTCCCGGAAGGAGAATTCCATGAAAAAGCGCCTCTGTGTATTCCTCGTCGCCTTACTGATTGTCCCGATGCTGTTTACTGCTTCTCTGGCTGAGCAGGAACTGACAATCACAATTGCCTCTTTCCCAGACCAACCAAAGGATGCACTCCTGGCAGCCATTGAAGCTGCAAACTTAGGTTTCAAAGTTGAGATTGTCGAGTATCCGCAAAACGAATATGAAAACAAGATCAAAATGGCATTTGGAGCCGGTAACGCGACAGATTTGGTCCTGATTGACGGGCCGAATACGGCAAGCTATGCAGCTGCAGGTGTGCTCGAACCTCTTGATGCATATTGGCCCACAGAAGACTTCGATGACTTGGTTCCTTCTGCAAAGTCAACCGCGAGCTGGAATGGAAAAATCTGGGTCGCCCCGTTGAACGAAAGCAACACTGTATTGTTCTACAACAAGAAAGTGTTTGATGAGCTCGGCATTATTGCACCTGTGAAGGTCGATGAAGCCTGGACGTTCGAAGAACTGCTTGAGGTATGTGAAAAAGTCACAATCCCCAATGAGCGCTATGCAATCCAGCCGCAGATGTTCTCACTTGCCAATAAGAATGAAGGACAGACCTATACTCAGATGCTTTGGCTGTGGATGGGCGGCGGCGAGGTGATCGCTCCGGACGGATCAACTGCGACAGGCTATTTTAACAGCGCGGAGTCCAAGGCTGGCATTAAGTTCTATGCCGACTTGTTCGCAAATGGCTACGCAACAACTGAAGACATCGTCAATGCATTCGAGACCGACCGTGTTGTGATGTGGGTGAATGGCCCCTGGTGTATCGGCAACTGGCGCAGAGATTTTCCAAATGTGCAATGGGGTGCTACGCCGATGCCCAAAGGTATGCGCAGTGCATCAGGTTCTGGCAGCTGGAACATCGGTATGTCTGCTTTCTCGAACCACAAAGAAGAAGCCTGGCAGGTCATCCAGGCGATTACCGGGAAACAAGGGCAGACAATCTGGTGTGAGCAGACCATGAATACGCCTGCACGGGCTTCAGTTTTGGAGTCTCTTGATATGTACAAAGAATACCCATTTGACATCATCAATGAACAAATGCAGAAGTCTTCTATGGCCCGGCCGAGCACGCCAGCTTATCCTCAGATTTCGGAAGCCTTGATGGATTGCTTTGCGGAAGTAGCCTTTGGTGAAGATGTCGATACAGCCATTGAGAAGGCAGTGCAGAAAATGAACGAAGCCCTTACAGCCGTAAAGTAAACGCGACTATCAAGTAGACAGACGCGAATGTGGAGATGCTGCATCCGCGTCTGTCTATCAAGGAGGTAAAAGCAGATGCAAAGGCATGCCGGGATTGACAAACGTATGCAAAAAAACCTTATTGGTTATCTGTTTATCTTTCCGGCTATCCTCATCATTGGCATGTTTTTTGTCTACCCTGCTATACAATTGTTCACAATCGGCTTTACAG
>CAYGHY010000141.1:0-7613 GCA_964349435.1 uncultured Oscillospiraceae bacterium | reverse complement strand
ACGCCTTGTAGCTCTTGATTACTCTATCATTCTAGCTCGCTCTTCAAAGCTGATTTTTACCTGTACGGTGACCGCATGAATCCTGACCGCATGAATTAGGATAATAAATGGCAATCTGCGTCCTGTGCTCAAAGCCTGTCTTATCAAGTATTCTCCGCTTATCAGCCTTTTAAATCAGGTTTTCGGGGTTGAGGCACATAAGCTCCTCCAACACAAAAACTCCGTCCTTCCTTACTAGTACGTCATCGAACCAAATCTCACCGCCGCCATATTCCGGCCTTTGAATAAATACCAGATCCCAATGGATAGCTGATTTGTTGCCGTTATTACACTCGTCGTAGCAACTGCCGGGAGTAAAATGGATGCTGCCTTTGATTTTTTCATCAAAAAGAGTGTCCTTCATGGGCTTCTCAATAAACGGATTGACGCCCAGCGAAAACTCACCCACATACCGCGCGCCTTCGTCGGTATCAAAAATTTTATTTATTTTTTCTGTGTCATTTGCAGTGGCTTTAATGATTTTACCATCCTTGAATTCCAGCGTGATGTTCTCGTAAGTGAAGCCCTGATACTTGGCGGGCGTATTATAGCAGAGAATGCCGTTGACCGAAGTTTTCTGCGGTGCTGAGAACACCTCTCCATCCGGAATGTTCCGCTTTCCCTCACATTTTATTGCAGGCATTCCTTTGATGGAAAAGGACAGGTCGGTATTCCTTCCCGTTATTCTGACATGATCGGTTCTCTCCATTACCTTTACAAGGCTGTCCATTGCTCGTGACATTTTAGAATAATCCAGGTTGCAGACATTGAAATAAAATTCCTCAAAGGCTTCGGTGGACATGTCTGCCATCTGTGCCATAGAGCTGTTTGGATATCTTAGGACTACCCATTTGGTATGTTCCACCCTTTGTTCCGAATGAACAGGCTTTAAAAAGAGCTTATTGTATAGTCTCATTTTCTCATCGGGCACATCGCCCAGTTCATTTGAGTTGTCACCAGCCCTGATTCCAATGTATGCATCCATTTCCTTCATCCGAGCCAGCTCAAAGGAAGCCATAAGCTTTATCTGCTTTTCACTGCAGCCGATGAGCAGCGCTCGTTTGATCTCATCATTCTTATTGGTCACAAAAGGCAGGCCGCCAGCCTTGTAAACTTCCTTAACCAGCGACTTTGTAAGTGGAAGCTCAAAACCTGTGGATTCAATGAGCACCTTTTCACCCGGCTTCACTTTGCATGAGTAATTCACCAGATTTTTTGCAAGTACTTCTATTCTCGAATCTATCATATGCAATCCTCCAGTTCATCCAATATCGATTCAAACACCTTCATCGCATCCTCCACCGGCTTGGGCCGCGACAGATCAACGCCCGCCTTCTTCAAAAGCTCCAGCGGATAATCAGAGCCGCCGCCCCTGAGGAACTCCGTATAGCGCTCCACTGCAGGAGTGCCTTCACTTAGGATCTGCCGGGACAGTGAAGCTGCCGCAGATATGCCTGTTGCATATTTGTACACATAGAAGCTGGAATAGAAATGCGGTATTCTTGCCCATTCCATACCAATTTCATCATCTATGGCGACCTCAGGTCCAAAGTATTTCTCGTTCAGCCCTCTGTAAATCCTGCAGAACTCCTGGGAATTCAATGCCTCGCCGCGTTCAACCATACTGTGAATAATCTTCTCAAACTCAGCAAACATCGTCTGTCTGAACAGCGTTCCCCTGAACTCCTCCAAATAATGATTCAGCAAGTATGCCTTCTCCTTCCTGTCATTGGTATTGGACAGCATGTAATCGATCAACAGCGATTCATTAACAGTAGAGGCTACCTCCGCCACAAAAATCTTGTACTCCGAGTAAATATAAGGCTGAGTCTTGTTTGTATAGTAAGAATGCATCGCATGCCCCATCTCATGGGCAAGTGTAAATGCATCATTGATGGTGCTCTGATAATTAAGCAGCACATAGGGGTGGGTCAGGTGCGTTCCCCAGGAGTACGCTCCGCCGGTCTTTCCCTGGCTTTCATACACATCAATCCAACCTGACTTGAACGCCTCCTCCAGATCTTCCAGATATTTGCAGCCCATTGGCGCAAGGCCTTTCAACACAAGAGCCAGCGATTCCTCATAAGATATCTGCTTCGGGGGCTCTTCCACTATGGGCACATACAAGTCGTACATATGAAGTTCATCCAGTTTCAGCGCTTTTTTACGCAGCTTCAGATACCTGTGAAGCAGCGGCAGGTTTTTATTCACCGTTTCAATCAAATTATCATATACGGCTGTCGGCACATTATCGCTGTCGAGAGAAGCACTCAGGCTTGACTCATACTTGCGGACCATGGCATAGAATCTGTTCTTTTTTACATTATTGCTCAGTGATGCCGCAAGTGTATTCTTCATCGCCGAGTAGGAATGGTAAATGGCATGGAAGGCGTCCTCCCTGACCCTTCTGTCCTTTGACTCCAGGAACTTGCTATAGCGGCCTTTGGTCACTTCTACCTCATCGCCGTTCTCATCCTTTATAAAAGCAAATTTGATATCTGCATTGTTAAACATGGTAAAGATATCGGAGGATGCGTGGGCAATCTCTGCAGAAAGCGCCAGCAGCTCTTCCTCCCTTCCCGAAAGGATGTGCTGCTTTTGTCTGAGCAGTTCATGAATGTACTGCCTGTACAATGAAAGGCCTTCAACTTCGTCAATACTCTTTCTAAGCTGAGCCTCATCAATTGAAATGACCTCGGGCACGATAAATGATACGGACGCATAAACTTCAGTACTCAGCGACAGTGCCCTGTCAGTCAGCGCCTGGTATTTCGATACCGAATTGTTTTCATCACGCCTCATCCTTGCATATACAAAAAGTTTGTCATTTAAAGCGCACATGTCGTCGCTGAGTTTCAAACACTCAACGAGCATGTTTTTATCTCCCGTAAGTTTACCCTTATATGCCCCTATTTCTCCAGACAGCTGGCGCACCTTTTTAAAATCGTTTTCCCAGTCGGAATCGCTTGCATAGATTTCTTCGAGCTTCCATTTATACTTTACATCAATTTCATCTCTTGCAGGTAGAGCGTTATTTTTTTTACCGTCCACAAAGTCACCTCTCAAGCTCCCTTTCAGGAAAAATAATGATCTGTTAAAAGGCAGTCTCATTTTAAAATTGCGGTTCTTAACTATTTTTACAGCCTCTGTTCTGCCTCTACATTCCTTGCAATGACTTCAGGAGACAGTGTTTTTCCTGTCCCGTCGCAGTAGGGACATTCGGTATGCAATACCGTGGACAGCTCCTGCCTGACCTTCTTTCTTGTCATTTCTATCAGCCCGAGCTCTGTCATGCCTACCACCGTTGTTTTAGTTCTGTCTTTTCTGAGTGCCTGCGTTAACGCATCTAACACCATTTGTTGGTGCTCATACTCATGCATATCTATAATATCTATAATAATTATGCCGCCAATATCTCTCAGCCTTATCTGTTTGGCTATTTCCCGTGCCGCCTCTATATTGGCCTTCAATACTGTATCCTCCAGGCTGCTTCCTCCCACGTATTTCCCCGTATTAACATCAATCACTGTCAGTGCTTCTGTCTTGTCTATCACTAGGTAACCGCCGCATTTGAGCCAGATTTTCCTGGAAAGCGCCCTCTCTATCTTTGTTTCAAGCTGATAATATTCAAACAGGTTGTAATTCTTGTCAAAATACTCCACTCTGTATTTCAGAGCCGGCGATATTATGTCCACGAACTCAAGCACCTTTGAATACTGGTGCCTGTCATTTATAACAAACTTATCAATGTCCAGTGTGAATAAATCCCGCACTGCCTTGTTGACAAGGCTCAGATCCTTGTGGATGCATCTGGGTACCGGACCGCTGTGTTCCTTTTGTCTGATGCTTTCCCATAATTTTAAAAGAAAACTCAGGTCATGGGTGAAGTCTTCCTCTTCTTTCCCTTTAGAAGCGGTCCTTACTATCAGCCCCATCCCTTTTGGTTTAAGCTTCTCAGCAATTTTTTTCAGTTTTATTCTCTCACTGTCATTTTCGATCCTTCTTGAGACTCCGGTATAATCCACATCGGGCAGCAGCACCAGATGTCTGCCGGGCAAAGTAATATTGGTGGTAACTCTGGGTCCCTTGGAACCGATTGGCTCCTTTATGGCCTGCACAGTCAATTCCTGCCCCTCCCTGAGCAACCCGCTTATGTTGCTGTCCTTGATATCGTGGATCATCGCTTCCTCTTCATCCTCGGAATACTCCTTTTTCGCTACAACATCACCGGCATAGAGGAATGCATTTTTCTCACAGCCTATATCGATAAAAGCAGCCTGCATGCCTGGCAGCACGCTGCAGACCTTTCCTCTGTATATATTGCCTACCATTCTCCCTGAATTGGGTCTTTCAATATAAATCTCCACAAGTTCATTATCCTCAAGCAGGGCAACTCTGTTTTCTCCTATTCCTATGTCAACAATCAATTCATTACTCAATCTTCCACCACCTATAAGAGAGTTCGTTTCTCTTTATTATACCAATTTTATATGTTATTCAGGACAATATTATCCAGAGGGTCGACCATTCTCCCGTGCTTCTCGACATAAAGCGCTCTGCGATGCAGTCTGCTGGAAGCAACCGGGAAACCCGCCTGCTCAACCAACGCCCTTATAAAAAGCTCAGGCCTCAGGTTTGCAGTACTGCCTGCACTAAATCTCGTTAATATGGTAAAGGCAGCTTTAAAATCCTCATATCCAAAGGGAATTCTATTTATGGCCTCCAACCTTGCCTCCAAAACCATAGGACGCATATCTATTTCTTTTACAGCACCTTTACCTTCCTTTAGCACTTTTATACAATCCCTTTCCATTAACATATCAAGTTTTTCAGTTGCCGCTTCCAGTGATAGTGTTTCGTTCAGAAAAATATCAAGTGAATAATCTGCACCCGAAATAGTTGCCATGATATTAGCCTTTATGTGTTTTTCTGCGGCAGCGGTAATTCTTATTGCCTTCGGAAGCAAACCGTTAAGCTCATCCATAAACCGGCCGGGCTCCACCTTCCTTATCAATTCAAAATCAGCATATTCGCCATCGCTGGTCACACCTACCGACAGCGGCAGTCCAAACACCATCTGGGGGTGGGGATTAAAGCCCTGGGAGTAAGCAATCGGCAAACCGGAGCGCCTGATAGCCCGTTCAAATACCTTCATAAGATCCAGGTGGGATATAAATTTAACCTCTTCGCCTCGTGTAAACTTAACACGTACATTAGTCACAGAAGTCCCGCAGTCATGGCCCGCTTGTTCATTGTCCTTTTTTACAGAAGTCCCGCAGTCATGGCCCGCTTGTTCATTGTCCTTTTTTACAGAAGTCCCGCAGTCATGGCCCGCTTGTTCATTGTCCTTATGATATGCACATGTCTTGTCATTGTCCTGTGCTATGGTATCGGTATCTCGTTCACCTTCCTTAAAATATGTCGACAACCCCGTCCCCCTGGCACTGGCAAGGAATTTCTTTGAAACGCCAATATCTATATGATCCCATGGGAACACTTCTGTATAATCTCTCCTTCTGTTAGCATAAAATGCCGGATCAATGCCGCAATTATCAAATGCTTTCAGCCATAAATCATACTTGAAGTGCTCTCCCCAGCTGTCAAATTTGCAGCCTAACTCCCATGCCTTCGCGAGAACCCTTCCCGTTTTCCTGTCTCCCCTTGAAAAAACAGCCTCCAGCAAGCTCAGTTCAGGGTCGTTCCAGCTGAAGCGCATATGCCTGTCTTTGATATTCCCTTTCAGGAAACGCTGTTTTTGTGACAATGTTTCGATCTTATCCTGAGCCTCCCACTGAAAAGGAGTAAATGGCTTTGGCACAAAGGAAGAGGTGCTGATAGTAACTTCTAGGCCTTTTCCTCTTTGTTCACGAGGTGTTTTATAATATTTGTCCAATACCTTTCTTCCAAGAACAGCTATGCCTTCCACATCCTCCATTGTTTCAAAGGGCAGCCCTATCATAAAGTACAGTTTTACTCCATTCCAGCCTCCTCTGAAGGCAAGTCCGACAGAGTCCAGCAGATTTTCCTCGGTTACCCCCTTGTTTATAATATCTCTAAGCCTTTGCGTACCTGCCTCGGGTGCAAATGTCAGGCCGCTTTTTCTTACCGTTTGCACCTTCTCCATAAGTTCCAGCGAAAAGGAGTCTATCCGAAGAGATGGGAGTGCAAGATTTACTTTCTTCGGCTGCATTTCCTCATTCAAATCCGAAGTCAGCCGGGGCAGGTCGGAGTAATCGCTTGTGCTCAGGGAGATCAATGAAATTTCCTCATAGCCCGTGCTGTTCTCCAGCTTTTTTGCCATTTCCACAAGCTTTGAGGGTGTTCTCTCCCGCACCGGCCTGTAAATAAAGCCTGCCTGACAGAATCTGCATCCCCTGGCGCAGCCGCGGAACAGCTCCAGCATAATCCTGTCATGTACAATGGAAGTATACGGCACAATAATTTTATCCGGATAATATGCGTTATCCAAATCGCGGATGATGCGCTTCCTGATTCTTAACGGGTAAGCCGGATTGATCGGTTCAACACTCCTCACAGTACCATCATCATTATATGAGGGTTCATAAAATCCCGGTACATATATACCCTCTATACCAACTATCTTATTCAGAAAAGCTTCCCGCGACACACCTTCCTTTTTCCATTCCTTATATGCATCCATCACTTCATTTATAATTTCTTCTCCCTCACCAAGCATGAAGAAATCCACAAAGTCGGCAAGCGGTTCCGGATTGCAGGCGCATGGGCCACCGGCGCACACAAAAGGCTGCCCCGCTTTTCTGTTTCTGCTCAGAAGTGGAACAGCGGAAAGATCAAGCATATTCAAAATATTCGTATAACTCATCTCGTACTGCAGCGTAAAGCCAATAAAATCAAAGCTGCCGATTGGCTCCCGGGATTCCAGCGAAAAAAGCGGAATACCATTTTTACGCATCATTGCCTCCATATCCGGCCACGGTGCAAATACCCTTTCACAGCATGTATCGGTACGCTCGTTGAGGAGGTGGTAAAGAATTCTCATGCCAAGATGGGACATCCCCACTTCATATACGTCAGGAAAGCAGAAGGCAAACCTGATGTCCACTGAAGAGTGCTCCTTCCTTATACTGTTCAGCTCACCCCCGGTATATCTGGCAGGCTTTTCAATGCTCTGCATTATATCGTCTCTAATAATTACCGGCACATAAACCTCCATAAAGGAGCACCCGAATCATAAATACTGATCCGTTTGCCCCAAATTATTTTAAGCATTCTATCATGTTTATATCTTACATTAATATACCCTTACAAGAAATATTTAGCAAGTGAACTTTTCATTGCCGGATCGTTCCTTCCGCCACCCGGTTAGCCACCCGATTGTCAATTCACCCATTGCAATAAGATGCTATTGGTGTTAGAATGGTATAGCACAAATTTGAAATGATTATCGGGGTGTAGCGCAGATGGTAGAACATTAGGTACTAATTCACTACCGGTAATTACACTACACCCCTCGATTATATTTGAGGTTATACCAGCTTCGTTACTATTTTTTTCAAACGTTTTAATTTCCAATTTATATTCAATATCTATCC
>CAYGHY010000140.1:0-7690 GCA_964349435.1 uncultured Oscillospiraceae bacterium | reverse complement strand
ATTCAATATACAGATACTTTAGCTAATATTAGAAATTATTATCCGGATTTTATGGCCATTGCCGATGGTAGCGTCAACTGGATTATTGAAACAAAAGGTAGAGAAGATATTGAAGTACAGATGAAAGATAATGCAGCTATCAACTGGTGTAAAACGGCAAGTACATTGACAAAAGAAAAATGGCAGTATTTAAAAGTGCCGCAGAAAACATTTGAGGAATTGCGCCCCAGTTCATTTGACGAACTTTTTACCGCTATGAACCCATTGAATTTATTTGATGCGGAGTGATTTAAATTTACCCACCAAATACAGAGGTCAGCAGACACCATGAGGAAGATAACCCCTTCAAGTATGCTTCCAGCATAGTGCAAGCTGAACCTCTGGTTGATTTTCCCATCCCATAGACTCTTGGGAGTCTTTCCAGTTGCCGCTTTATCAAAACTCCTGAGGAGTCTTGACGCGATATTTACTTCACCATCTCCAATATCGTTCCGCCCACCTTCTGCAGCTTATACCCGCTATCTGCTGACAATTCCGGATACTGTGCAGCTTTCGTATAGACATTGATGATATGAAACATCGTCTGGCCAAATTCCAGCGGTAGTGCCCAATCCACAGCCTCTTTTTCTTCCTTGTTTAACTGGAATTGACTGTTAAAACTATTGATCGTCATCTCCGGATGTTCGACTTTGCTTTCAATGGACAACCTGAATTGGTCCTTCTTTTTGCCCAGTTCGTTGGATACGTCAGTCAAGACTCCTGGGAGTTCACTCAGGATTTTCCCAGATATGTGCCGGTAGGAAGCACTCACCTGAGTTTTGGAAATCATCCCATTAGTACACACGAGCCTTAAAACAAACGCCGCTATGGACAGGGACGCTAATCCAACTTCAGAATTGGACACGGAGATACCCGGTGTCATCCTGTCACCATTCACCGTAAAACTCTGGCGACCATCCGGAATGTTCACCATCATGAATTCATCGTCAATGGAACTCTGCACCCTGGTATCGAGGGGGTAGTCCAGGGACTTTAATTTATCCAGTACCTCAAGGTTATCCGTGGGAATATATCTCGGCGTGAAGATCGCCCTGACATCATCTCCATTGAACCGGAAGAACAGTTCTTCGTTTCTTTCATATTGTAACCAATGGTTGAGATTCAATCTTTGTATATCCGGCGGACACTTTCTCAGGTAATGAAAGGGTATTCCCAGTCTGTTGGATATGGACTGCTGTGCAATCGGTTTCAATCTGTGCAATTCATCGCTGATGGAGATTGTTTCCAGGCTATTAAAGGTTATTTCCTTCACTTCGATAAATTTATCATGATGGGTCTTTGACATCTCATGCACTTTATCAAAGACTTTTCCCAGCGTGGTCATGTTGCTCATGGGGTTATTTCTCCTTTCTTCATGAATGTGTTAATTCATCTCATTTCACAATACCGTCTCCAGAGAATCATCAGGATGCCTACGGACAACATGGACAGGGTATTTCCGAAGATGAACACCAGATCCCGGATATAGATTGAATAAACAGTCAGCAGAACTATCCCAACCATCAAGGTCATGAGATAGGTAATGCTCAGGTCTCTGGCACTCTTGGTTCTGTATGTTTTAATCACCTGGGGAATCACACTGCCGCATATAATCAGGGAACCGGCTATTCCCAGAAATTCAAATACTGTTTGAACGAACATAAAACCTCCTTATTTTAAAGTTTGGGAGATGCGTCTTCCACCGCGGACACATTATTTGTTTTTATCCGGAAAAGGATACGCGGCTCCCAAAGGGTTTATTGAAAGACCTGATTGCAGGACTTATGATTCTTTTCACTAAAGATGCATTGCTGACAGATGGAATTATCTTTGCATTTGTCGCATATCTTCCTGGGGTCAATGAACAGGGTGATATTTTTCATGACAAAACCGAGTGTCTGGGTCATCGGTTTGCCCAGTGCCCAAGCGATTCTTCTCAGTGTCTGGGATGCCTCCAGGGACATTTCAGGGGTATAGGCCATATTGCTACCTCCTATGCTGCCGCCTGTTGTTCCGGAAGATTCGCTTTCCTGACCTTGGCACGGGATTTCTTTTTCTTCTTTTCCGCATCATGATAAGCTTGCTCCTCGGCATTGGAATAGACTTCATTGTCATTTTCAGTCTCATCTGCCGTATTCCCATGAAGGTATTTGTCAGATAGTTTCGGATCGATGACAGGATGCTCCGGTAAGGGTTCTTTTTTGGTTTCTTCCTTGGTCTGTTCATTCTCCTGATAGATTTCCCCAGGTCTTCCCAGGTCAAACAGGACGATTATGACAGGCAGACTGATGGTGGGATGCAGCATTTCAATTTCCTTGGCAACCAGGTCTTTTGTGGTTCCCAATTTGCTCTTTTCGCTTCTCTGTGCTGTCACCATGACGATTCCCATATCCAGTTTTCCTTTGTCGAATCCGACTTGTAATCTCAGAAGAGCGTCCTGGATGTATTCATAGCTGGAAAAGCTGCCGTCAATGGCCACACGGTTCTTAAAACCCTTGTAGTAGTATCTCCTCCCATCCAGAATGTTCAGATCCCCGTTCTGCCGCCAGTCCATTTCCGCCAGCGCCTGACGCAATAATTCGCTTTTATGCTGGGTGCCGTAGAGACAGTCATTGAGGTAGTCCATGACCAACTTCACCTCCTTGGTCATCTTCTTTTCCTTGATAATCTGGTTCGCGTTACGAAAATGCAGTAATTCATAAGACATGATTGTTCTCCTTTGCTGTGTTGGTTGTGGTTGATGGTTTGTTTTTCCCTAACAGGTAATCAGTGATTTGGTACATGTCGCCAATAGTTCTGCCTTCTTCGATTTTAACCGACAGGTTCTTGTATTGCCGCCTGGTGAAGAGTCCGTCTTTGTATATGGCGTCAATGAACTCCTGGACCGTGTCAAATGACGACTCGCCGAAACCCCAGTGCCAGACCCGGTCATTGTAAATGATGTTGCCGAACTTCTCGTTGGAGCCGAGATACCAGAGGTTGCAGTCACCCTTAACCGGCAGGCAGCATTTTGCGTCCTTTAATAGGAAATTATAAATTTCCTTTCCGGTTGCGTACCTGTCGATCATCTCCTGGCTGAAATTCTCCGTGTAGATCTTGCAGTAGATGCTGACATAAGCTTTTTGGTCTGATCCGCTCATGGGTTATATGGCCTCCCATCCTTTCTTAAATGGATAAGGGAAGGTGCTTAGACCTTCCCTTATACTTGGGTTACCTGTTTTCTGTTTTAACCGTAGGAACGATTTTAAACGGTTTAAGCGGCTATGATTGAATTCAGTTGAGTGCCCATGATTTCATCAATGAACAGGGACTTCTTGGCGGCCTGGCCCATGTAGGTATGAGAATAACTAATGTAGAGTATTTTCATCGCCCTGGATATGGCCACAAAGACGATTCTCCTTTCTTCCTCGATGTCGCCTTTCTTGGTGGGTGTGATTCCTTCAACCAGACCAATGACAAATACTATGGGGAATTCCAGTCCTTTCGCCTTGTGAATGGTCATGAGTGCTATCCCTTCTTTGTCATTGCTCATCTGCTCGGAGAAACTGTCCGTATATTCCAGGAATGCCTGAATACTTGAATATCTCGCCGCTGATAATTGGAGTTGATTGAGATTTTGAATTTTTGCATCATCAGGCGTGGGAATATCTTCATCGGTAATAAACCTGTCGTAATCAAACTGGTTTCTCAGCATTTGCAAAACCTCGGCAGGGTTTAAATTGGGAGCATAGTCCGCTAATGGATTTATAAATGAGATGAAATCTCTTACATTCTTGCGAATATAAGGCAGATCAACGGGCATGGACTTCAACCCTTCATAGAGATGGACATTGGTCTTATTGGAGAACTCCGCCAGTTCCTGAATGAATTTCCTGCTGATATACCTGTTGGGAACGTTTAATACGGACTTCAACGCCTCATCGCCTTCTTCGGAGTCAGGGTTGAGAATCAGTCTTAAATAATCCAGAATGTATCTGACCTCGGATCTCTGGTAGAAGTTCAACCCGTTTTCAATGTAATAGGGTATTTTCATCTGGGCAAAGGTTTCCTCAACGACCCTGCTCTGGAAATTGGCCCGGTACAGGACAGCGATGTCTTTGTAGGCATACCCTCTCTGTCCAATCAAATCATTGATCTCGTTGACCAGGCATAAAGCTTCTCCTTCCTCCGATGACGATTCCAGGACAATGACCTCATCTCCTTCCGGATTGTCCGTTTTCAGTGTCTTTTCAATTTTCCTGACATTATGGGAAATCAGGTTCTGGCAAGCTTTCAATATCTGCGGGGTGGAGCGGTAGTTGATGTTCAGAATGAAGAGTGTGGACGAATTGAAAGTGCTCTGAAAATTGAGGATATTGTTGACGGAAGCTCCCGCAAAACTGTAGATGCTCTGCCAGTCGTCCCCCGCGATCCAGTAGGATTTATCATCATTGCCTTCCTGATCGACAATCAGCTTGATGATTTCCAATTGCACCGGGTTCGTGTCCTGAAACTCATCGATCAATATGTGGTGATAACGGCTGGCGTACTTTTCCCGAATGGCGTCATTGTCATTGAGCAGAAAATAGGTTTCCAGGAGCAAATCGTCAAAGTCCAGCAGATATTTCTTTGCTTTCTCCTTTTCGTAGGACTCATAGATGTTCGCCACCTTGACCATGGTTTTGTCCGATTCGTAAAGGACACGGAATTCCTCGACGCCAATAAGGTTGTTCTTGGCCAGGCTGATTTCCCTCAGGATGGTTCCCACGGATATGTCCAGGCGCTTCCGCTTCATGAGATTCCGGATAAGATTGATCTGCTCTTTCCCCGAGATGATTTCAAAGACCTTTCCTTCCGTCCGTAACAGGTAATGGCAGAAACTATGGATGGTAGATAAAGTAACTCTCTGCGCCAGTTCTCCCAGTACCGGCACCAGTCTCTGACGCATCTGCTCCGCCGCGTTGCGGTTAAATGTGAGTCCGATGATGGTTTCAGGCTGCACGTTGTATTTTTTGACCAGGTTTCCTATCCTTTCCATCATGACGAGAGTCTTCCCTGATCCCGGCACCGCTATGACCGCCGCTATCCCGTTTGTGAAACTGGCCGCTTTCTTTTGCTCCCTGTTGAGACCTTTCAAGTGTTACCACCTCCTTTCCATTTTCCAATGATTTGATGGCCATCGATATTCTGAACATTGCCGCCACGATCTGATCCACTTTCCGGTGGGTCTTGTCGATCAGGATCATGCTTTTTAAGGCTTTTTCCTTTTCCCTGAGGTAATCCTCCAGAAACTGGATCACTTCGTTTGGGTTGTGACTCTCCAATAACGAGCGAATGTCAATGATCCGCTTGCAGCCGTATTCCGTTTTGACCCTCAGATAATCCTGCGCTTCGATAATGGATTCTTTTGTCATGCCGCAGCCTCCATAAACCACGCGTCGCAGTTCTTCTTGAACGAGCAGTTCTTGCATTTGTAATTGCTGGGACTGTCATTTGGGATAAATATTCCCCTGGATATGCCCTTGGACACTTCCACGATCTTTCTTCTTGCCCTGGTTTCGTCAGCAATGCTGCGGGTGGTATAATAGGACTCGAATTTGGGCTGCTTGGTCTTAATCAGGCAGTCAAATCTCAGCAGAATGTCCGGATATCCATAACCATTTGCACGGACCGCCATCTGATAAAGGGTAAGCTGGAAGTTCCTGTCCACCTCATCATTGGAATAGGCACGGGCAGAAGTCTTGAAATCGTTGATGATGATCGTGCCGGATTGATCCTTTTCCATCAGGTCTATGGAACCGATAACGGGCAAGGGGCAGCCTGGAATGGTAAAGCTGAAAGGTTCTTCAATCCCGATGCATTCATACTCCCGCCAGGAGGACTTGTTGTAATACGCGGTCAACAGTTCCTGACCCTGCAAAAGCATAATATCAGGGTTGTTCCCTTCAGCAAATTTGATGTCGTCCCTTCCATCGGTCAGCTTTCTCCAGTGATGCTCGAAAGACTGGTGAAGATCTTTCACACTCGGGAACCTGCCCCTCATCTTTTCCGTGTGAAAATCCTGCAAGGCCAAATGAACGGCGCTCCCGAACTCCAGCGCGTCCGGTTTGAATTCCGGCTGGATCTTGTCAATTCTGCCGAACTTGTACAAAAGACCGCAGTCAATGTAATCGTTGATGGAACTTGCCGATAAATGCTCTGTTTTTCTCAATTCCTGTAATTCCACATTTCACCTCGTTTCATGGATAGAGCACAGGATCCTGCGTTTTTCAGGCACTATGCAGCGACATGGGTTACAGATGTAATGATCCATGGGTCGACTGATGTCGCCTGATCGCCTTCCAATCCCTGTCTTTACGGGAGCCTGTGCTCTATGTTTTGTTGTTGATGATTTGATGATGCTTGTTTATTTTTGCAGGCAATCGCTTGAAAACCGCATATTCAAAGGGGCAGGACAACGGATAGGATAATAGGGATAGACAGACAAAGATAAATGGACGTTATCCTGCCCCTGGTTGCAGAAGATTCGCTTTAGTTTTGTAATTGATTAAATGGTTAATACTGATGATTTAAGATGCTGCCTGCAAATAACGGATGAACTCGCCTGCGGATTCTGACGTCAATTGCTCTACCGGAACGCCGTATTTATCCATGGATCTGGCGCCAATGTCTTCCAGAGAGATTCGTCTTCTTCGTGAAAGGTTGTAAAGTGCCGACTTCTGAGCTTCGGACATCAGGGGGGAAGCCGCCGGTTTTGGCTTGCCGTTGCCATTGCCGTTTCCCTTGTTAGGTTTTATAGAACCTTTCGTTTGCGCCGGTTTGGTTTCGACAGGTTTTTCATCCTTGGTTTCTTCATCTGCCGTATTGGCTTCCATAACAGGTATCTGTTTCTCAGGCATGGGAACGACATTGTCCTTTACCTGCGGTTCCGGAGATGCTTCAACTTTCTGACCATCCCCATTGCCGGATTTGAACACGGACTTTATCTGTTTGGCAAACTTCCTGACATTGTCTTTTCCAGCTTGCGGTGTTTTCCTGCTCTCATCGCCGCCGATAATGTCATTCAGGTCACCCAGTTCCTCCAGCGCGGTCATGCCGATATTGTCCATATCCCGGAATGCCCTTGCTTTGGCCCTGGTTGATGCCATTCTGATTAAATGCCTGGCAACCTTGGAATTGCAATTCTGGGGATTGGCGTCGCCGATGTCCGAGAATCTCTTTCCGTCTATTGTTTCCACTCTGGCCTTGCAGATGGCGGTATTTTTGTTTTCATCGGACGGATATTGAATGAGTTCCACATCGACCAGGCAGAGGTTCTTCTGGTGCGCCACATCCAGCAATCCCGCATAGAGCACAAAGTCCTTGTCGTCGATCTGCCTGACGAAATTGTCGTCCAGCTTGGGTCTCCATCTTTCCAGGTAATGGATGCTTTCCGAGTCGCCTTCCGTGATGGAATTCATGACCGCCATGATATGCTTGCATTTGAAAGTGGAATCGTTTTTGAACCCCCTGGCGAAGTCTCCGCAGTTGCAGAAGTAGTCCGTTTCGCTGCTGTAGCAGACCTTATAGCAGATCTTCCCTTCTTCGGACTCGACATAAAACCACGGTGATTCTTCCAGATGAAATACTTTCAAGTTCTGAGAGCGTTCGCTTCTCTTTAGCGCTTCCTGAT
>CAYGHY010000139.1:0-7715 GCA_964349435.1 uncultured Oscillospiraceae bacterium | reverse complement strand
CATCATAGAAAGGTTTGACTACCAAGGGCATCGACATCACATTAGTGAAATTACTGCGAAGCAACAACAGATTTATAAGTGTTTCGGTGTTAATCCGCCCAACATGTTATAATTCAACGGGAATTTAGGCTATATAGGAGAAGACGTGAGGAAATTTTCTGCATTTATCAGAAATCTGAGTGTCAGCTGGAAGTTTATCCTTGCATATTATGCAGTGCTGATTATACCTATGGCTTTTTTTGGGGCCTATTTTTATATGCGGGTATCTGATGACTCCATTTCGCAAGCCAAGCTGGTTATGGAGAGGAATCTTCTGCAGACCCGCGCTAGCATTATGCAGAGGGTTAAGCTTGTAGAAAACATATCGAGAATAATTACCACCGACGATAATGTCCAGTCCATTTTCTATTATGAGTATGAAAAAGAATACGACAGGCTAAAAGATTTTCAGCTTGATATCTCACCCATGCTTGAAAATGTGCTCAGACAGAATAATTTGATATATGCCATAAGGATATACACGCCCCAAACAATATTTACAGAGATGGTCGGCAGTTACTACAGCATAAGGAAAGGGGATTCACCTCAATGGTATGATGAAGTGGCGCAAATCATGCCTGAGAAAAGAGGGTGGATCGCATCTCATAAATCCATCGGGAATGCTCTGAGAGCAGGGACAGAAATTCCGGATGAGGTATTCTCCTATTCCGGCTATATTTTATCGCCGGTTTCAGTGTCTAAAGTAAATATCGGAGTAGTTGAAATAGAAGTTAAGGAATGTCTTTTGTTTGATATGCTGCGCGATCCCGTAATAAGCAAATGGGGAAGGATTTTTGTGACAAATGCCGATGGCCTGATTGTTTCCAACAATATCCCCTCCCTTTACATGAAAAATGTTTCAACACTTGGTTTCCATGATTATGATGTCGGCAGCATGCTAAGCAGGGTTGAAAAGCTCGAGAGCAAGCAGTCCATTGTGATAACGACACCTCTGGAAGATGTCAACTGCAGCATTGTCGGTATATTTCCCGCCGAGAACTTCAACAGCGACTCCAAGGGTACAATAGTCAACTTTCTTGTTGTATTGGCAGTATTGTCGATACTGCTGGGTATTATTATTTATATCATCACGAATATATTGCTGCGCAGGGTAAAAAGACTGGTAAAGGCTATGAAACAGGTAAAAGACAACAACCTGGAAGTATCGGTGCCGGTTATTGCGATGGATGAATTCGGTGAGCTGACATTGAACTTCAACCATATGATCGGCAGAATTCATGAACTGGTTGAGACTGTGTATAAGATTCAGCTCATGGAACGGGAGGCGGAATTAAAGGCGCTTGAAGCTCAGATAAACCCGCATTTTCTCTATAATACGCTTGCCACCATATCCTGGGTGGCAAGAAAGGGCAGTCCGGAGGAAGTTACCCGTATGTCCAATTCACTAGCCAAGTTTTACAGGCTAGTATTAAGCAAAGGTGGCACAACTATAAGCGTGAAAGAAGAAATTGATATGGTGCAGTCTTACCTGCAGATTCAGAAAATCAGGTTTGAGGACATGTTTGACGTAGTTTACATGCTAGATGATGCAGCCATGAATTGCATGATCGTCAAGAATCTGCTCCAACCGCTGGTCGAAAATGCTTTGAACCACGGCATCGAACCCAAAAGAGCGCATGGTTTATTGATTATCCGTGCTGATATGAAGCACGGCAGCCTTGTATTACAGGTTATTGACGATGGTGTCGGTATGGATAGCCGGACGCTGGCGGATATAGTTGCCGGAAGGGTTGAAAGATCTGTCGGCGGATATGCTGTCAAAAATGTCATTGAACGGCTTGCAGCTTATTATGGCGAAGGCCATTCCTTTGAGGTATTCAGCAGACCTGGAATAGGAACGCAAATCATTATTACCATTAGGGCAGGAGGAGCACTGCATGCTTAAAATGATGATAGTTGAAGACGAAAGATGGGAACGGGAGGGGCTTGTTGACTTTCTTGACTGGAACGGACTGGGAATAGAGCTTTCAGGTCTGGCCTGCGATGGTTTTGAGGGTATTGAAAAAGCTCAGACAATATGCCCCGATATTATCATAACGGATATTAAAATGCCTGGAATGGACGGGCTGAAAATGGGCTTGAAAATTCGTGAATTTCTTCCCGGAGTTAAAATTATCATTCTGACCGGATATGATGACTTCAAGCTAGCAAGAGAAGCCATCAGCATCAATGCAACTGCTTATATTTTGAAGCCTGTTGAAGAGGAGGAAATGCTGGACGTTTTAAAAAAAGTTGTGAATGAATGCAATGCTGATATCAAAAGGCTTGAAGAGGGAAAAACGCTGAAAGAGCTGCTTGATGCGAGCGTGATTGCGTCCAGAAGGGTTCTTCTATCAGATGTTTTAAAAGGAAATGCCACAAAAGAAACGCTGCAGCAGATCTCAGTGCTTGGCATCCTTCCTTTATGCGGCAGAGTAGCCGTAATTGCAGTGAGGATCCATCTCCCGGACAAAGCTGCTTTACATAACAGCAACCGGTTTTTTGAAGCAGACACCGAAGCATGCCTAACTGAGAACATAAATGGTGAAATGCAGTTTTCAGCTGCACTTTATGAAGAGGAGGGATCAATATTTATCATTGCCGGGCAGAACGATATGACTGAGGAAGACTTGAATAATGCGGCCAGATCCGTCCTGGAAGACCTTTATGTAAAAAAAGGCTGTAAAGCCGTTGCAGGCATCGGAGCAATTGTGGGAAGCATGAACGAATTGCACTATTCCTGTCGTCAAGCAAAGGACGCTATGGATTTTTGCCTGTTCTGGGGAGATCGGGAGACGATGGCATACACTCAGCTTGAATATTTGCAGCGGGATAGCGTTACGAGTGTCGGAGAGTTTTTGGCAAGGGGAAATTATTTTGCCAGGCAGCTCATGCATTCCGTCAGAGCTGCCGATGATGAAAGAACAAATAGTCTGCTTGAGGAAATGTTCCTGTTCATCGACACCAACAGATGGGCAGACAGGAATATGATATCAAATTTCCTTTTCGGGCTGCTTAACGAAACCTCCATGCTATTTTACAACCCTGACTTGTCAGAGGTGGACGAGGGGTCTGCAGGAGCTCCGCTTCTCTCCTTGTCTGACATACGATCCATCAGGGAATACATCTTCGGTTTTTTTGGCAAGGTGCTTGGACGCATCTGCGAGAAAATAAACAACAAGGACGAATATATCGTAAAAAAGATTGAACAAATCATCATGGAAAGGTACAAATCCGATATTGGCATTAAGACGATTGCTGCCGAAATATATCTTTCGCCAAATTACCTCGGAATTATCTTCAAAAGGTGTACCGGCAAGTCTTTAAGCAACTATCTGTGCCAGTACCGTATGGAAAAGGCCAAGGAGCTTCTGCAATCCCCCAAAAATAAGGTTTCAAGGGTTGCAAGGGAAGTCGGCATACCAAATGCTTCATACTTTTGCTCACTGTTTAAAGAGATGTACGGCATTGCCCCCGGGGAATACCAGGAAATGGTTATACGTGGCTGACCTTAAGCGTTTTTTAAATTTTTCATAACCACACTGAAAATCTTTGATTTATGGTGACGCAACTCAGATGTCTCACTACCTCTACTTCAAACTGTATTGATTTTTGCAATTCGAATTGATTTTTTATATATACATCAATCTATTTCGTAACTTAAAATTAAATAAGAATAAGAGTTCGTGATAATAAATAATCATAATTGAGTATAAATATGCAAAAAAATGTGATTGTGTTGCGGAGGCTTCATAATGCAAAACATGCCTGAGATTGGATTTAATGCAGCACCAAAAGCCGGGAAAAAAATGACGTCAGGTTTTAAGCTGTTTTTAATGATCTCTCCATTTCTTGTTTTAACTTTCATTTTTTCATACTTTCCGCTGTACGGATGGGTCTATGCCTTCTTTAACTACAGACCGCCGCTGAAGCTTTCCCAGTGCGACTTTGTGGGTTTACAGTGGTTCAAAATGCTTTTTGGAAATGCCGGTCAGATCAACCAAATTCTTGTGATTATGCGAAATACCTTTGCAATGAGCGGATTAGGTATACTGACTTCAGTATTGCCTGTTATTTTTGCCATTTTTTTATCAGAAATCAAAGCTGTCAAATTTAAGAAGTTCGTTCAGACATTTACTACGCTCCCGAACTTTATAAGCTGGGTTCTGGTATATGCGGTTGCTTTTTCAATGTTTTCGAGCAGCGGTATGTTCAACAATGTCGGACAATCGCTTGGGCTTCTGGACCAGCCTGTGAAGATTCTTGATTCAGATGACTACACCTGGATAAAGATGTGTCTGTGGGGCGTTTGGAAAAGTCTTGGCTGGAGTGCCATCATGTACATCGCTGCCATAGCAGGAATCGACCAGGAATTATACGAGGCTGCAACGGTTGACGGTGCAGGACGTTTTAAGCTGATGAGGCACATCACGCTTCCGGGTCTTCTCCCTACATATTCTGTTTTACTTTTACTCTCCGCTGCGGGATTCCTGAATAATGGGCTGGATCAATACTATATTTTTCAAAATGCATTCAACAGAGACCATATTCAGGTTTTGGACCTCTATGTTTTTAACATCAGCGTTGGCGGACAAAACATGTATTCATTTGCCACCGCCCTGAGCATGATGAAAAGTATTATCAGCGTAGTGTTATTATTTGTTGTAAACAGGCTGTCGAAGCTGACCCGCGGCGAAACGATTGTATAAAGGCAAGGGGACACACCCGCTGTGTCACAGGTATCCCTTTGAAGGAGGGGATGTCCCATTTAATAAAGGAGGTTACTGCATGGCGTGGTCGAGCAATGCGTTATCGAAAAGCAAAACCGGAAATATTTTATTTAACATTATTAATTATGCTGTTTTCGCCATATTCACACTAATATGCATATATCCGTTTTTTTATCTTATCATTAACACTATCAGTGCAAATGATTTAAGTGAAAATGGCTTTATAAACTTTTTACCCAGGGGAATACACTTTGAAAACTATATTGAAGTGCTCAAGCTCAGGGGACTGGGACAAGCAGCAATGATCTCCATCATGAGAACTGTTATCGGGACTGCATTGACTGCCATGACATCTGCCTTTCTCGGCTTTATGTTCATACAGAAAAAGATGTGGAAACGCAAGCTCTGGTACCGGTATCTGGTAATTACCATGTATTTTAATGCCGGTTTAATTCCCGCTTTTATTACAATGCATCTTGTTGGCCTTACCAACAGTTTTTGGGTATATATCATTCCCGTAATTGTACAGCCTTTTAATGTTATTCTGGTCAAGACCTACCTTGAGTCGGTGCCGGACTCTTTGCAGCAGGCTGCAGAAATTGATGGGGCGGGTATTCTTCGGATTTTCATACAGATCATGCTGCCGCTTTCGCTGCCTATACTTGCAACGATTGCTATATTCTCGGCGGTAGGACAGTGGAACTCTTTCCAGGATACGCTGATATATGTAACGAATCAAAAGCTGTATTCGCTGCAATATGTACTTTACCAGTACATCAACCAATCCAACTCACTTGCACAGCTTATCAGAACCAGTACCATTGTAAGCAGCGAGACCATGCTGGCTCTGGCAACAAAACAAACACCTACTTCAGTAAGAATGACTGTTTCCGTTCTTGTTGTTATTCCGATTATATTGGTTTACCCCATGTTTCAGAGATATTTTGTCAAAGGTATCATGATCGGTTCCATAAAAGGATGATGAAAGCCATTATTCAGAGTCGAATATTCACTCTGATATTAATAGGAGAAATAAAAGGAGGGTATCATTAATGAAAGGAATTCAAATCAAAATTTTGTGCTGTCTGTTAATGGTCTGTATGCTGAGTGTTATGGCAGCAGGCTGCGGCGGACAAAAAGAAGAAACGGCTGCCTCAACAGCCGCTGCTACAGCCGCAACCGCTGAGGCAACAACTGAGGCTGAGGCCAGCGCTGCCCCGGCAGAAAAAACCTATGACAAGTTTATCACAATAGACATTTTTAACAGTCAGGCAAACTATCAGGGCACAGCAAGCGGCTGGTTTGCAGAATATGTCAAGAAAAAGTTCAATATGGAGATGAATATTATTGCTCCAAACGTAGCCGGTGGCGGCGACACATTGTTCCAGACACGTTCAGCAGCCGGAAATCTCGGCGACCTGGTCATGATTGGCTCAGAAAACGGCAGACTTGCTGATACTGTTAAGGCTGGGCTTGTATATGATATGACAGATATGGTAAAAGCGAGCCAAAACTTGAATCAGTATCCCGCTGCAATAAAAATGATACAGGATCTTATCAGTTCCGATAAAATCTATGCGATTGCATCACAGGCATCAACCAATCCACCGGCAAAACCTTCTGAAGGTCTTGATCTGACATATGGGCCTTATATCCGCTGGGACATGTACACTGCAATTGGCACCCCTGCCTTGAAAACGCTTGAAGATCTTCTCCCTGTTCTCAAGCAGATGCAGGACAAGTTCCCGCAAAGCACTTCAGGCAAAAAGGTATATGGTATTTCCCTGTTTAAGGATTGGGACGGCAACATGATGTGTCTGGCAAAACAGCCGACATGCATGTACGGTTTTGATGAAAACGGCTTCCAGCTTCTTTCTGCCGACGGCAAAACAACACAGAGCATTATAGACAGCAATTCAGAATATGTAAGAGCACTTAAGTTCTTTTTCTCCGCAAACCAGATGGGAGTTTTGGATCCTGACTCATCCACACAAAACTGGGATACATTATTCTCAAAGTACCAGGATGGTGCTGTTTTGTGGTCGCCGTGGCCATGGCTGGGTCAGGCTGCCTACAATACAGTTGAAAATAAAGCAGCCGGAAAAGGCTTCATGTATGCTCCCGTACAGGATATGAAAATATTCTCATACGGCTGCAAGCCCGGCGATAAATACGTCATGGGCGTAGGCTCAAAGGCACAGGATCCCCAGAGAATGGTTGATTTCATCGACTGGCTGTATTCACCTGAAGGTATTATGTATTCAAGTGCACAGACTTCAGGAACCTGCGGTCCGGAAGGCCTGACCTGGGAAATGAAGGACGGCAGACCCGTACTTACAGAGTTCGGCAAGAAAGCATTTTCTGGCGACGACAAGCTTACCATGCCTGACGGATGGGGCAGCGGAACCTATAAGGATGGTATATCGGCGCTTAATTTCCAGGCGGTTTCTACACTAAATATCAATCCGGCCAACAATGAGCCATATAACTATACACTGTGGCCTTCAACCCTTGAAGCGAATGTAACGCCTCTTGACAAGTCGTGGCAGGATGTCATGAAGGCAACAACAACTCTTGATTACCTGACTAAGAACAATATGTATGTTGTAGCGCCTGGCAACAGCTATATCCCACAGGCAGCTCCGGCGGAAATCGATGCCGCCCGTACACAGATCAAAGCCATCATCATCCAGAATTCATGGAAGATGGTGTTTGCTAAGAACCAGGCAGAGTTTGACAAGCTGTTGAAGAATATGCAGAATACAGTCAAGGGTCTCGGCTATGATAACGTTCTGGCTTTCGACCAGAAGATCTCTGATGAAACCAGAGCTGCACGTGAAGCGGCAGTTAGGTAAACAATTAATCCTTCATAAAAAGGGCTGCCCTCAAGCCAATGTCATTAAGTTAAGAAAGATGTAATTAAACTTAAAAAAGAGTAGAGTACAG
>CAYGHY010000138.1:0-7725 GCA_964349435.1 uncultured Oscillospiraceae bacterium | reverse complement strand
GAGTGGGAATAAGCACAAAAAGAAGCGTAAATTGATTGGGATGTGATAAAGTGAAACACTTAACAAACTTCCTTAAAGGTATTGCAGTGGGGGTTGCTACTTTGGTTCCAGGGGTCAGTGGCGGTACTATGGCAATTATTCTGGGCATTTATGATGACTTAATACATGCGGTAAGTACATTTTTTGTGGATTTTAAAAAGAAGTTTATTTTTTTGCTGACGGTAGGACTTGGAGGGGTTTTAGGTTTCCTGCTCTTCAGCCGTCTGCTGGAAAATGCGATAACAAGTTATCCCTCAGAGATGCAGTTTTTATTTATGGGTATCATCACCGGCGGGCTGCCGGTGTTGTACCATAAGTCCGTTGACTCAGGCAAGGGAAACAAAAAGGATTTTATTTTTTTAATACTGGGCTTTCTTATTGTTTTATTGATGTCTGCCGAGCCGGAGGCCATTGTCAATATGTCGACCGCCCGGGGTGCGTTAAGCGTGATATTCCTGTTTTTTGCGGGGGTCATCATTGCAATTGCTTTGGTATTGCCGGGTATAAGCGGTTCCTTCATGTTGCTGATTTTAGGGCTGTATAGCGTTACTCTTAATGCAATCAATATGATAAATATCACCTTCCTGATCCCGCTTGGATTGGGTGTGGTAGCCGGTACCTTCGGATCGGCAAAGATCATAGAAAAATTCCTTCAAAAGCATCCGGGCAAAACCTACAAGCTGATAATCGGGTTCGTTTTAGGTTCTCTGGTACAGGTCTTTCCCGGTATACCGGCGAACTCTCGGCTTATACCCTCTGCCGCAGCATTCATTCTGGGTTTTATAGTTTTATTCTGTCTTGGCAGGAAGGGTCTTACTGATTAACGAGCTGTACCGGGAGCAAGCGGCAAATAAAAAAGGAAACGTGGTTAATTATGCAGCAAATGAGCATCATGATAAATCAAGTGGCAGCATTGATGATACTGGTTGTTATAGGTTATCTGGCCGGAAAAAAAAGCTATCTGCCTAAAGGCTTCGGAACATTTTTATCAAAAGTCATAATACGTATTACCGCACCTTCGCTTATATTATCCACCATGACTTCATACAATTTTGACGCAAAAACCTTTTCTGATGGTCTGTGGGTGAGTTTTTATGCTATTTTATTCATGTTTTTTTCACTGCTGGTGGGTACGCTGTTCAGCAGGATACTTATGCTGGAAGGGGCTGCCGCAAATGTTTTCAAGGCACACACCATGCTTGGTAATGTAAGCTTTATTGCTTTGCCGCTTTTTAGAACAATGCTGGGTGAAAAGGCAGTAGTGCTTGCATCCTTTTTTGTACTTTCCTTCGAAATGCTCAATTGGACAGTCGGAGTCTTTCTGATGAACAAACATAGGAAATTGTCGCCTATTGATACGTTGAAAAAATTTGTTAATGCAAACACAATAGCATGCGCAATCGGAATATTTTTTGCATTGACAAATCTGCAGTATTATATACGTGGAAATGAAGTGAGTAAAACCATTTACAATATCCTTTTCAACTCATTCAATCTTCTTGGTAATTGCACCCTTCCACTGGTAATGCTGTTTATCGGACTTTCTACAGCGGAAAATTCCTCCTGGAAATTTTTTGATATTGTAAAAAAGCCTGTTACATTGGTGCTGTGTCTGCTGAAGTTGGTGCTTATACCGCTTGCTAACCTTTTAATAATGCTGCTGCTTGGGAATCTGGTTGATCCTTTTGTAAGAACCATCGTGATACTGGATATGGCAATGCCCTGCAGCGCGCTTGTTGTTGCGTTGTCTGTCGAGTACGGATCGGACTACCGGCAAGCTGCGGATAATATCCTGTACACTACAATTTTTTCTCTCTTTACGTTGCCGCTATTTATGATGCTGCTTAGGGTCGGCTGAAATATTACTTCCGATTTTTTTTGGAGAACGGAGCTTCAGTGTAGTTCTTCGGAAAAGATATAGCGGTAGTTATATTTCAGCGATCCCTTAACTATATTTTAGAGGATGAAGGCAACAGCAAGACAAGGGGACAGCAAGACATACACGAATATTAAATACGGATATTTAAAAAATGTTCGTATTTTTTCATATTCGCGGTTGACAAAGGGATACCTTATTTGATAGTATAATAAGGTAAAATACAAAATGCGTGAGAGACTTGAAGCGCTTGAAACTAAAGGGTTAGCAGGGATTAGGCTTGATGCTGCCGACTGTGGGCTCGCAAATATTTCAGACAAGAAATATGCACCACCCAATTATAATAAAGGAAACAAATAACGAACATTAAAGGTATTTGGTATAGGCTTGACCGGACGTGTAAAGCGGGCCGTTTAAAGTAAATTTATCTTTTTTATGGGAGGGGTAGTATATGGACAAGCTCTTCAAACTCAAGGAGCACGGTACCAATGCAAGGACGGAGATTCTTGCAGGAGCAACAACTTTTGTAACGATGGCTTATATTATGTTTATCAATCCTCTGATACTCTCAAATACGGGAATGGATCAGAAAGCCGTGTTCGTTGCCACAATTCTTGCAGCAGCAATCGCAACCTTTATCATGGCATTTGTAGCAAATGTACCTTTTGCGCAGGCACCGGGTATGGGCCTGAACGCATTTTTCACGTACACAGTTTGCCTTGGTATGGGCATACCGTGGGAACAGGCTTTGGGTATTGTCTTCATTTGCGGTATCATCAATATTATTATTACCGTTACCAAAGTCCGCAGGATGATCATATATTCGATCCCACAATCTCTCCAATATGCAATCAGCGGCGGTATCGGCTTGTTTATAGCATATATCGGCTTCATGGAAGGACGCCTTCTTGACTTTACTACTCAAGGTGAACCAAATGCAATAGGCAATTTTGGTAAAGTGATTCCGGCTATGGTTAATTTTTCTGACACTTCATCATTACTGACTCTAATCGGTGTGGTTATCATTGTCGTGTTGATGCTTTTGAAAGTGAAAGGAGCCATACTCATCGGTGTATTTGCTGCTACTATCATCGGGATACCGATGGGAGTGACACAGATACCCGAGATTACTGCAGCTTCCTTTATTCCTCCGAGTATTTCGCCTACCTTCTTCAAACTAGATATATTAGGGCTGTTCGCCGATCCCTCGCAGATACTGAAGATATTAACGGTGATTCTGGCTTTCAGCCTCTCTGATACATTTGACACCATCGGCACCTTCCTTGGTACAGGCAGAAAGACAGGCATATTCGACAAAAAAGATGAAGAAGCCCTCCAGATGGGAAGCGGCTTCACCTCCAAGCTGGACAGAGCTCTGTTTGCAGACGCAACAGCTACTTCTATCGGTGCACTGCTTGGGACAAGCAATACCACGACTTATATTGAAAGCGCTTCAGGTATAGCGGCAGGAGGTAAGACAGGCCTGACTTCTGCAACTGTAGGCGTACTGTTCTTGGCATCCCTATTCCTTTCGCCATTTGCGCTTATGGTACCGGCTGCTGCAACAGCACCGGCTCTCATAATTGTGGGTATTCTTATGATGGATGCCCTGGCAAAGATTAAATGGGATGAATTTGAAGTATCGGTCGCGGCCTTCTTCACTGTGGTAATCATGCCGTTCAGCTACAATATTGCAACTGGTGTAGCGGCGGGTTTCATCTTCTTCTGCCTGACTAAGATCTGCAAGGGCAAGGCGAAGGAAGTTCACCCGATCATGTATATAGTTACAGCGCTCTTCCTGCTGAAATTTGTAGTTGACGCGCTGAACCTGTTATTCAAATAAATTAAACGAAGTCCGCATTCAGAGCGGGCTTCTCGTTTCAAATGGTCATTTACAAAGCAAATCCGATAAAAGTTCGGGGGCTAGATGCCCCTGAACTTTTTATCAAGGTGATTACAGCTATAGAGGATATGATTGCGGAGGTATTCAATGGACACCATAAAAGCCCCCAGGGTTGCAGTTGTTATTGGAAGTGATTCCGATTTTCCCGTGCTGAAGAGCTGTATCAGGCTTTTGAAGGAATTCGGAGCAGAGGTGGAAGTATTTGACTGTTCTGCACACACAACACTGCAAGAGGCGGCAGAATATGCTGCAAATGCTGAAACAAGCGGTATTGAGGTCATCATTGCAGCAGCAGGCAAAACGGCTGGCCTTCCGGGAGCTCTGACGGAGGTTACCTCACTGCCTGTGATCGGAATACCTATCAAATCTCCATTTATGGATGGACCGGATTCATTGTTATCCGTCGTCCGGATTCCATCCGGCATACCGGTAGCGACAGTAGCAATTGACGGAGCTGAAAATGCAGCGCTGCTGGCGGTTCAGATGCTGTCAGGAGCATATCCTGAACTCGGGGAGAAAATGAAAGAGTATAAGAAAGGGCTTAGCCGTATGGTTGAACAAAAAAATATTGAGCTGAAGAAGAAAATGGAAGAGGAAACCTGGTAAAAACCTGCAAGAATCTTTATTAAAAGGAAGATGTGAGGAAATGGATCTAAAACAAGACAATAAATTTATCAAACCGGACGCAACGGTTTACGGACCAGATACAGGTGAAGTGATGTTCGGAAAGCTTCATGAGGAATGCGGAGTATTCGGCGTATATGGCAATGACGGTCACGATGTGGCACGTATTACCTTTTACGGGCTGTACGCTTTGCAGCACAGAGGTCAGGAGAGCGCGGGTATTGCAGTAAATGATGAAGGTACTATAGTCCACCACAAGGACATGGGTTTAGTTCCTGAAATATTCAACGATGTGGTACTGAACCACCTGAAAGGACGCATCGCGATAGGGCATGTCAGGTATTCCACAACAGGCGGAAGTCTGAGGGAAAATTGTCAGCCGATGGTTGTTAAATATAAAGCAGGCCAGTTGGCATTGGCGCATAATGGCAATCTTGTCAATGCAGTTCAGTTGAGGACTAAAATGGAGGAAAGCGGCGCCATTTTTCAGACTACAAGTGATACGGAAATAATAGCCAATCTTATTTCAAGGTTTAGGGTAAGCAGTGACAATATTGAAGATACACTTGAGAAAGTTATGGATACGATAAAAGGTTCTTATGCCATCGTCATGGTGACCCCCAGAAAGCTGGTAGGTATCAGGGATCCGCAGGGCATAAGGCCACTTTGTATAGGAAAGCTTGACAATTCATATATTCTTGCTTCAGAATCGTGTGCACTGGATGCTGTAGGCGCAGTTTTGGTACGGGATGTAAAACCCGGTGAAATCGTGGTTATCGATAAGGATGGTATTAGATCCTTACAGACCCAAACGAAGGAATCGTCACACCTTTGCATATTTGAATTTGTATATTTTGCCCGGCCTGATAGTGTAATAGATGGCGTAAGTGTAATGGAGTCGAGAATTGAAGCCGGAAAGCGCCTTGCCATCGAGCATCCTGCTGTGGCAGATCTTGTCATTGGCGCACCGGATGGCGGCCTGAATGCAGCGTTGGGATATTCCAGACAGTCAGGAATACCGTACGGACAGGGTCTGTTGAAGAACAAATATGTCGGAAGAACCTTTATCCAACCAGAACAGGTATTGAGGGAGATAGGCGTGCGCATCAAATTTAATGCAATGAAGTCGGAAATTGCAGGTAAGAGGGTTGTCATGGTGGATGATTCCATCGTGAGAGGCACCACCACCAGAAGGATTGTACAAATGCTCAAAGATGCCGGAGCCAAAGAGGTTCACATGAGAGTCAGCTCGCCTCCATATAAATTCCCCTGCTATTTCGGAATAGATATATCTTCGACAGATCAGTTGGTTGCTTCCCACTACTCAGTGGATGAAATCTGCAGGATAATAGGAGCTGACAGTCTTGGATACCTTAGCCAGGAGGGATTGATGGGGATATCATATAGTAAGCAATGCGGTTTTTGTACTGCCTGCTTTGATGCGGTATACCCTATGGATATTCCGTTGGAAGCTAAAAAATGTTCTATTGGAGGTTGGTGCTGAAATGATAGATTACAAGTCGGCCGGTGTGGATGTTGAAGCCGGATATGAGGCTGTCAGGCTGATGACAAATGATGTGAAAAAAACCTTAAGACCCGAAGTGCTGACGGATATAGGAGGCTTTGGCGGTTTTTTTGCACTGGATAAAAACAAATATGAAGAACCGGTACTGGTGTCCGGCACAGACGGTGTTGGTACAAAGCTGAAAATAGCATTTATGATGGATAAGCATGATACTATCGGTATTGATGCTGTGGCAATGTGCGTGAATGATATTATCTGCGGCGGAGCAGAACCATTATTTTTTCTGGACTATATAGCACTGGGCAAAAACAGACCGGAAAAGGTGGCGCAGATTGTGAAGGGTGTTGCCGATGGCTGCTTGATGTCCGGCTGTTCTCTAATAGGCGGCGAGACGGCGGAAATGCCGGGCTTCTATCCTGAGGATGAGTATGATATTGCCGGCTTTGCAGTCGGAATTGTCGACAGGAAAAAAATGATTACCGGCAAGAGCATTACAAAGGGCGATACATTGGTTGGATTGGCCTCATCTGGGCTGCACAGCAATGGGTATTCGTTGGTAAGAAAGCTTCTGAACCTGACGAAGGACAAGCTTGATGAGCATATTGAGATGCTTGGAACGACTCTTGGAGAGGAACTGTTGAAGCCTACAAGAATTTATGCAAAAACGATTCTGCAGCTTAACGAAAAATTTCCGTTGAAGGGTATAGCAAATATAACCGGCGGTGGTTTCATTGAAAATATACCAAGGATGATTCCAGATGGATTCAGAACCAAAATCAATCTTGGCGCCTGGCCTGTACCGCCAATATTCAAACTGCTTTATGAAATAGGAGATCTCAACGTCAATAGTATTTACAACACCTTTAATATGGGCATTGGAATGGTTTTGGCTGTGGAACCCGGAGCGGCTGATAAGGTAGTGTTAAATTTGGAAATGCTGGGCGAGAAGGCCCATGTTATTGGTGAAGTGACAGAGGGAGAAACCGGAGTTGACCTATGTTAAAGCTGGGAATACTGGTTTCTGGAGGTGGTACCAACCTCCAGGCAATCATTGATAAAATACAAAGCGGATATCTGGCAGGCTGTAAGATTGCTACGGTGGTATCCGGCAATTCAAGTGCTTATGCCCTTGAGAGAGCTCAAAAGCAAGGTATTCCGGGGGCTTGCATATCGAAGAAAAGCTTTGCGGTACCAGAGGACTATGATCAGGCGCTGCTGGAACACTTCAGGAAGTACGGTGTCGGGTTGGTGGTACTGGCTGGTTTTCTATCCATGTTGGGCGGAGAGTTTATCAAAGCGTACAGAAACAGGATTATCAACGTACACCCATCGTTGATACCTTCCTTCTGTGGCAAGGGCTGTTTCGGCATTGCACCCCATCAGAAAGCCCTGGAGTATGGTGTTAAAGTGACAGGTGCAACGGTGCATTTTGTGGATCTTGAATATGATTCGGGACCTATTATTCTGCAAAAATCCGTAGAGGTGCTTGATAGCGATACACCGGAGTCGTTGCAGCTCAGGGTGATGCAGGAAGCTGAATGGGAGCTGCTGCCTGCAGCTATCAAACTGTTCTCAGAGGGCAGACTGGTGCTGGAAGGAAAGAAAGTGCGGATCATTTGAATTGTTGTAGAAATCTCACAATTGTCAAAGTGGCATTTTATAAAGCATAGGAATTTATAGGGCGCCAAGCAAAGCTTGGCATCATCCTAAAAAATTCCTATGCTGGGGTTTGGAAAGGGGACTCCCCTTTCCCGGTTT
>CAYGHY010000137.1:0-7735 GCA_964349435.1 uncultured Oscillospiraceae bacterium | reverse complement strand
ACCTTATGATGTGCGATCTCATAACCATAATCTTGTCGATAATAATTTCACAAAATTTAGCAATAAAAAACCGCGAAGGCTTCTGCCTCGCTGAAAAAACGCTAGTGTTATAATAGCACTTTTACTTGAGTGCGTATAGTTAAAAATATACGGTCTATGGAAATACTATAAATTCTGTATGTATTGCTCTGCGATAGTGACAATAAGAAGCCAGACCCGCACGCAGGATCGCATTGTCATATGAGGGAGAGTTAAGGAACCATTCAATAATATGAAGACTATTCCATTTCTAAACGGATTGTATTGTATATTTGGCAATACTGTCATAATCACAGTAGATGTGCTTTAAATTAAATCCTATTGCATCTAGTTCTTTTCTGATTCCTTCAGGATTACAAACCTCAATTATAAAATCCGGAACCATCTTTTGCCAGTAGTAAACGTGAGTATGAGGATAGTATCTGTTTATAGAAAATGGTTGAAAAATAAAAATCGATGATTGATTCTTTGCTCGCTCATCAATAATGGGTGGGTTATATGTGAAATAATACGGGAACTCTATTTCAATTATTCTATCAATTTCGCTTCTGTCAAACATAAGTTGATTCCAATATTCGGTTTTTTCCATTACAAGCAGGAAAACCAACAAATCTATATTGCATCGGTAATTGACATCGCCAAACATATTAGTCGTTGCACGATAGTTATTAATAAAGGACTTTGGATAGAGTATGTCTCCCTTGTAGATTTTCTCCATTCCTGCAAGAAAATCTGGAACAGAACTGTATATTTGGAGAGTAACTTCACCAAGTTTTGGATCAGCAGCCCATCTTATTTTGTCTTTTCTATATTGATCCAGTGCGCGTTCAAAATCATCTACACCACCTTCAAGGGTTGCTAAGTACTCTTTACCTCTTCTTCGCCTGAACATAGCAATATATTCTTCTGCATGCGTTTCAAAATATTCGATTATTCTCTCTCTGTTTTTCATGAATGACTCTGACATATGAGGAAGTATATCTTTAAACAATTCCAGGTCGTACTTCAACAGATCATCCAGCATTCCCCAGCCCAATGGTCTTCTTGTAATTGTTTTGTTGATGTTGATGGTTCTGTCTTTACTAATAAAATAAACTAGCCCTTTATCCGAACAGCCATCAACACTAAAGTATAAGGAAACTAATGGAGAAAACGAAAAATCCAGCAAGTTGGTTGGTATCCCATGATGCTGTGCAAAGGCTAGAAAGTGCCTTTCCTGGGGTGGCGTTATTGATGTTTCCACATCGTGATGATATGCATCCAACAGTTCATTGTATTTCCGCAGATTGCTTCTAATGATATGAGATCTTAATGGATATTCGTAAACCTTACTCTCTCCTCGCGATATAGAGTTAAACAAACCGTTATCTTCTATTGCGGCAATATACTCAGACAGATTATTAACAGAACATTTGTTACACATTTTTATACGAAACCTCTCATCCATTCCTGTAGAAATATCTCTAATCTGAAAGCGATTCTGTCAGCAAGCCTATGAAAAGTAATAGGCAATTCCATGGTGCATTCCTTTCTTCTTATCAAGGTTTAAAAAATAGGATCATCATTCTTCAGATTAGCTCTTTTGTCCACACATCAGCCAAATTCTCCGCTTGCTTCATCACAAGTTCTATTGCTGCAGGCTGTTTATCCGGCGGATAGCCATGTTTGTTCAGTATTCTGCGTACTATTACCATAATACGAGCCCGAGCAGTTTCTTTAATAGCGAAGTCTATGGTCGCGTTCCTTCTGACCTTGTCAGCTATTTCCCGCGCGATTGTCCGTAGTTGTTCGTCACCCAGAACCTTAACTGCGCTGTTATTGGTTTCGAGTGCGTCATAGAAAGCTAGTTCATCCTCCAAAAGCCCCATATCCTGACCGCGCTTATCAGAAGCATTGATTTCACGGGCGATACGAATGAGTTCTTCGATTATTTCGGCGGTGGTCAGAAGATTGTTCTGATACCTTTTTAAGGCCCCGTCCAGCATTTCCATTAAAGTCTTCGATTTGGCGAGGTTGTGCTTGGAACGAATCTTTATCTCGTCGGATAGCAGCTTTTTCAGCAGTTCGATAGCAACGTTTTTGTATTTCATTCCCTCGATCTCTTTTAGGAATTCATCAGAAAGAATGGATAACTCAGGCTTCTCAAGTCCCGCTGCGCTAAAGATGTCCACAACTTGGTCAGTGGCAATGGCAGAGTTTACAATGTTCCGTATGACCGAATCATAACTCTCGTCTTTCCCGTTACCGCTGGTCTCAAATTTCGTAAGCCGTGCCTTGATCGCTTGGAAAAATGCTATCTCCTCAGCGTGCTTAAATGTTGCAGGATCAGGTTTCGCAAGGGCATAAGCCTGCCCTAACAGAGATACCTCACGGACATAACGGTTCTTACCGTCATCCACTCCAAGAATGAAGTCTTCCGCATGCAAAATTAGCGATAGCTTATCCTTGACTATACTGGAGAAAAACATTGAATAATCAAAGCCGTGAAGTATTCCGCGCACAACCTCCAATTTTTCGAGCATAATCTCCATAGCTCTATAATGTGTTTCGGCTGGGACGCCTTTGCCACCGCTTTCTGCATAAAAGCCGAGAGCCTTCTTCAGGTTTGTCGCAATGCCTATGTAATCTACAATCAAACCACCCGGCTTATCTTTAAACACGCGGTTAACACGAGCGATTGCTTGCATGAGGTTGTGATCCTTCATAGGTTTATCTATATACATCGCGTTTAGGCACGGGGCATCAAAACCTGTAAGCCACATGTCACGAACGATGACAATTTTCAATGGATCGTTCTCATCCTTTAAACGTAGAGCGAGAGCTTTTCGCTGTGCCTTTGTCGTATGGTGTTTCTGAATAGCAGCACCGTCTGAACTACTCGAAGTCATGACAACCTTGATAACACCCTTATCCAAATCGCCATTATGCCATTCGGGGCGCAAGACGATTATTGCATCGTAAAGAGTAACTGCAATACGGCGGCTCATCGCGACTACCAGGGATTTCCCCTCGAATACCTTTTGTCTCTCTTCAAAGTGGGTCACGATGTCATTGGCGAGGATTCGGATTCTGTCCTCGTTGCCAACAATAGCTTCCAGCTTTGCCCACTTGATTTTGGCGGCGGTCGCTTCTTCAGCTTCACCAACCTCGTCCAGTTCCGTGTCGAACTGTTCCACAAGTCGTTTGCCTTCCTCAGTAAGGTTCACCTTCGCAAGTCGACTCTCATAGAAGATGCGGACTGTCACGTTGTCTTCGACTGCCTGTGCGATGTCATAAATATCAATATAATTACCAAATACAGCGGGTGTGTTTGCGTCCTGCTTCTCGACGGGTGTTCCTGTGAATCCAATAAAAGTGGCGTTTGGTAGTGCATCCCGGATATACTTTGCAAAGCCGTAAGCTATCCGCTGCCCGACCACCTCGCCGTTCTCCTTAATATCGCGGAGTTTGGCATCAAAACCATACTGGGTACGATGGGCTTCGTCAGCAATAACGACAATGTTGCCACGAGAAGACAGCAGCTCATAAACTGATGCGTTGTTATCGGGAATAAACTTCTGTATGGTCGCAAAAACAATACCTCCGGACGCAACCTTTAAAAGCGTTTTTAGTTCTTCGCAAGAGTCTGCTTGCTTTGGCGGTTGGCGTAAAAGGGCACTATTACCCGCGAAAGTGTCAAACAGTTGATCGTCAAGATCATTTCGATCATTGATAACCAGAATAGTCGGGTT
Source organism: uncultured Oscillospiraceae bacterium (assembly GCA_964349435.1). Taxonomy (GTDB): domain Bacteria; phylum Bacillota; class Clostridia; order Acetivibrionales; family DTU013; genus CAYGHY01. The sequence continues at coordinate 3,965 of CAYGHY010000137.1, read as the reverse complement.
GTTCAAAGAGCGGACGATTTTACCTGTGTAGAATACCATCGACAGAGATTTTCCGGCACCCTGTGTGTGCCAGATCACTCCAGCCTTGTGGTCGCCCTTCGGTTGGTTTTGAGCTGTGGGCAAGCCGTAACTCGCCAGGTCTTCATGAAGCATCAAGCTGGAATTGCCGGAATATCCGCTAGCACGGATGGTCTGCTCCACGGCTTTATTCACAGCGTAGTATTGGTGGTACGCTGCAATTTTTTTGACGGTCTCGACTTTAATAATGTGGGTAACTCTATCTTCGGTTTGAGTCTTTTCGTAGGTCACGAAACTTTGTATGTAGTCAATCAGCGTTGCGGGAGCGCAAAGCCCATGAATCAACGTGGAAAGTTCGTCGTCGAACGTGGCAGCCTCTTTGATGCCGTCCTTTGTTTTCCACGCGCTAAAACGGGAGTAAGACGCGGTCAGCGAGCCCACCTTAGCGTCCAGTCCGTCGGAGATGATGCAGATCTCGTTATAAGTGAAAAGCCCTGGTATCGCCAACTTGTACGCCTGCAACTGGTCAAATGCTTTGTGGCAGGTGGCGTTCTCATGGGCAGGGTTCTTCAGTTCAAAGATAACAAGCGGAATACCGTTTACGAGCAGAAGCACATCAGGACGTTTGTTGTTGTTATTCTGGACGATTGTGTACTGATTAACCACGAGGAACTCATTATTTAACGGGTTCTCGAAGTCCACAACATGTACAAAATCACCCTTGATGTTGGCGCCCTTGCGATATTCAACAGGGACACCCTCGACGAGCATTCGGTGGAATTCTTCATTATCAGCAAGCATATTCGAAGTGGCAATTCTTGACAGTTTGCGCGCCGCACCCTGAATGACCTCGGCTGGGATGGTCGGATTCATCTTGGACATCGCCGCCTGAAGCCGTCCTATGAGCAGAACATCCCCATAGCTATGGCGTTCGGCGTGTAGAGCGTCGGGCGCGAGATCAATGCCGGAAATGTAGGTATAACCGAGGCTTTGGAGTTCCTCGATAGCCATTTCTTCTACTGCGGATTCACATAGTTTTGCCATGATTTTACCTCTTTACATCGGCAGCTAAATACCAAGCATAGCAAATTGAGATAGGTATTTGCGGGACAGCATGTACTGGTTCTGTAAGTCGATGGGCGGACAAAGAATCAATTTTAACTGTACTTCGTTTTTGTCCAATACCTGCCCTTCGCGCGCCCCTGGCTTTATGAGTGACAGAAAATAGCTATCACATATGCGCATATAAATTTCTAAAAACTCAGGGGTCATTTTCGCTTCATCGATTTCATAGACGTGATAGGCAGGACTAACTCCTCCAATCTCGTCTTTCATTACCCCAAAGTTCAATATTTCACGACTCATACCAAATATTAAGTCCCCTCTATAAGCCAGTTTGTTTTTTGAGCTGTTGTTTGTAATCGTCTTGCTGAAATTCTCAGATCGTAGGTGAACACCTCGATTAGTTGTGGAATATTCAGGAACATCCTCTCTTTCACCTACTCGTTCATTTCTAATCTGAAGAATGCTACCAAACTGCACCACATCCCATTGTTCGGGAACCGTTCCGTAAGTGGTTTCTCTCATTGCCCCACCATTTTGTTTGTAAGGTCTCCCGTGGTTATCGGGAAAAGCAAAGTCAATGAACCAAGACCTAAAAAGAACTTCGGAATACGCAATAGCGTAATCTGTCCCTGCTTTCTGCATTTGGGTAAGGCTACTGATTCGATCCAACAACTCAGCCAGTTCCTCTGCACTCATATTACCAAAATACGGCAAGCGTAATGTTGACGAAGAGCCCTCTCTGTCAGCAAATCCATTTTTTAGCTGTGACATTTCCGCCCTAATTGACTTAATGTTACCTGCTAGCTCTTGTTCGGCGATTTCGAGGTCAATCACATCAGCCGATCCGAGTGTGCTTGAAACATATTTTGTAGGTGAAAGATTGAAGTTCTTTTTGGCTATCTGTTCTGTCGAAGCCACTTTACAGAAATTTGGCACATCAAAATATCCATCGCCACTAAAGAACGAGTGAGCTGTAGAGGCAATCCTTAAGATATCATTATTGGTGAACTCTTTTAGTGTCCGGCTCACATAGGACCCAAGAGTTCTAGCATCAATAAAAAGCGTCTTACCTTTTTGTCGTTTAGCACGGTTAAAGAACCACAGACAGACTTCTATTTTTGTTGAGTAAAACAGTTTTGCGGGTAATGCAATTACGCACTCGACCAAATCATCCGCAATGATTTTTTTCCGGATAGAGAATTCCGCTTCGGTCTCAATTGAAAGTGCAGTATTTGCCAATACCAGGCCTACCTTTCCCTTTGGCGAAAGGTGATAAAGGAAGTGCTGAATCCACGCATAGTTGGCATTGTTTTCTGGTGGCACACCGTATTTCCATCGTCCATCTGTTCGGAGCAACTCACCACTCCAATCACTATCGTTAAATGGAGGGTTGGCGATTACAAAATCAGCCTTAAGGTCAGGATGCGCATCGTTTAGGAATGATCCTTCGTTGTTCCACTTTACGTTTGAACTGTCGATCCCACGCAGGGCAAGGTTCATCTTACAAAGCCGCCAAGTTGTCTGGTTACTTTCCTGCCCATAAATCGACACGACGCTTTCAAATAGCTTATCGATTTCCTTGGCCTTGCCATTATGACGATCGGCGTGTGCTTCAATAAACTTCTCACTTTGTACGAACATACCGCCAGAACCACAACAGGGGTCCAATACGCGTCCTCCATATGGTTCAAGCATCTCAACGAGAAGTTGAACAACGCATCTCGGCGTATAGAATTGTCCACCCTTTTTGCCTTCAGCAAGGGCGAATTGTCCAAGGAAATATTCGTAAACACGACCAAGTACATCGTTAGAACGTGATACGCTGTCTCCAAGTGCAATTGTACTAATACAGTCAATTAACCCGCCAAGGGATTGCTTGTCGAGTTTCTCTTTTGCATATTCTTTTGTCAACACACCTTTAAGAGAAGGATTATCCTTTTCAATGGAATCCATCGCGTCATCTACGTCCTTGCCAATGGTGGCGAGTTTCGCCCTTCCGCGCAGGTAGTCCCACCGTGCCTGTGGGGGCACATAAAAGACATTCTCAGCGCGGTACTCATAAGGATCATCCGGGTCAGCTCCAGCATAGTCGCCTTCGCCAACTTCCAGTTTGCGATACAACTCATAGAAGTTGTCCGAAATGTATTTAAGGAATATTAGCCCAAGAACAATATGCTTGTACTCTGCAGCATCCATATTTTTGCGTAGCTTATCTGCAGCAGACCATAGTACCTGCTCTATGGGCTGGTCGCTAGTTACTCTTTTGACTTTTGCCATCATGTCCTCCAAATATGCGCTAATTACTCCACTTAGCATCCTGATGCTTTAGCTTAATTCCCGCAAAATTCTTGCAGTCACAAATAATCCGGTGGATATATGCAGTTGTTCAATAATATCACGAATATGAGGAAAACTCAAAAGACATCGGCTGGTTCAAGAGAACTACCAGCCGATGTCTTGCAGACACAGTGTTACTGTATGTTATATGTACTCAACCCCAACCTCGCACTTTTCCGCATAGTCGATAGTGTTCTTCGTTCCCCCCGGCACCCCATCATATACGGCGATGACCCTTGAAGCGTGGTCTACCATCCATTCATCTCTCTTCTGGAATGATGCCATGCTATACTTGGGACTAATCGCCTTAAACAAGTCAGCTGATTTCAGTACATCTGCGTACTGCTTTCTCCAGTCTGCTGACCATCGGCTGTCACAGCCTGGATAGGGAAGCGCGGCGATGAGCTTCAGGTCTGGATTGCCCTTACGAAGCCTTAGCAAAATCTGCCCTGCCCAGATGTCGACGTTATGCGAAGCTTCACATAACGTCGATTATGTAAAGCCAATTATTATGTGAAGCGAATTCCAGAATACGCCGAAACAAA